>NZ_QSUR01000013.1:13150-173241 GCF_003439055.1 Bacteroides sp. OM05-10AA | reverse complement strand
CCGAGAGAACTTAGGTATAAAAACAGGCTTTGAATAGGGTGGGAGGAGGCTATTTAAACTTTATTTGGTTACTGACTTATATTGTTCTTATTCTTTATTTTCTATTTTTTTATCCTTGTATGTGTGTTTAATAAACGCTTATTTGTTATCTTTGAGCCGAACATATTTCATTGATTGATAGCTTATAATAGATATGATTACTTTATATAATGGTTCAGAAGAAATAAAGCTCGAAGTAAAAGATGAAAGCTACTCTTATGAAGCGATCATGGAGGAGTGCTCATTAACTTTATATTTCGATTATCCCGGATATCTTGAAATACCGGTTGGCTCTTGGTGTGACTTCTATGGAAAGCGTTATTCTTTGAAGAAGGATAGCAATTTCAAGAAAAACGGTGAACGTAACTTCGAATATACACTGATTCTTGAAACGGGCAAGGCTGATACGATGTTGTGGAAAGTACGCCATACCGTTGACAGAAGTATTAAATTCTCATATACAGCTAAACCCAATGAGCACCTTCGGTTATTAGTTGAGAATCTAAATCGTCGTGGTATTGGATGGAAAGTTGGTGATTGCATCGAAGGTACAGAAAAAGTTATCAATTATAGTCATACGTACATTCGTGATGCTTTGAATCAGCTTGCGGATATGTACGAAACAGAGTGGGAAATAACCGAGGAAAATAATATAAAGACCGTTCATCTTCGTAAAGTAGAATATAATAAAGATAATCCTTTAAAGCTCTCGTACGGCAAGGGATATGGGTTCAAAGTTGGGGTAGGACGACAGTTTGGGGAGATACCGCCTGAAATAATTCTGGTCGACACGACAGATCGGAATATTGACTATTCTACGTACGGAGCAAAGAATCTATTGCTGCCAAAAGCTAAGACCCTTGTTTATGAAGGTAGAACTTATAAAACAGATGTGGATGGGACTTGTGTCATGCGTGCTGACAAAGAGCTTACAACAGCAAAGGAAGATAGTCTGGATTGCACGGCTATTTATCCTTCCCGTGTCGGTACTGTCAGTGCTGTTATTGAGGTGAACAAGGAGAATAACTTCTTTGACTTTGTAGATAAAGACATCCCGGAAGAGTTGAATTTTGAGGATTGTTTGATTGCAGGAGAAACAATGACGGTTATTTTCCAGACTGGTATGCTTACAGGCAAGGAGTTCGAAGTAAAGTATATCCATGAAGCGAAAGACAAGAAAGAGGCACGTCGATTTGAAATTGTTCCGCAGGAAATTGATGGTATTACTATGCCGGAGCCGGAAGTCTGGCGACCGAAGGTTGGTGATACATACGCAGTGTTCGGAATGCAATTGCCGAAGGCTTATATCTGTAACGATAGCACACAAACGGGTGCGAGCTGGGAAGCTTTCAAGGAAGCAGCCAAGTACCTGTACGAGCATGAAGATAAGAAGTTCACATTTACCGGCACGCTCGATGGAATTTGGGCTAAAAAACGCTGGTTGGAGATAGGCGGAAAGATTGTGCTAGGTGGATATGTGAACTTCTCTGACACACAGTTTCATCCAGAAGGTTCTCTTATCCGGATGATCGGAATCAAACACTATGTTAATAATCCATATTCTCCGGAAATAGAGTTGTCTAACGAACCGATAGGTACGTCTGTTTCAAGTGATCTGAACAAGATTGAAACTAACGAGGTGACAGTTATTGAGAAGCATAAGGACGCTTTACAATTCACTAAACGTCGTTTCCGTGACGCAAAGGAAACGATGTCTATGCTTGAAGATGCACTGTTGAATTTCTCCGGCTCTGTCAATCCGATAACCGTTTCAACCATGCAACTGCTTGTAGGTGATGAAAGTTTGCAATTCCGTTTTGTCAATTCAAAAACGAATCCGGTTCAATTAGCTCATAATATCACCTATAATGCCAATACTAAAATACTGAACGCTCCGGCAGGAATCATTCAGCATTTGACACTAGGCATTAGCTCTCTTTCTTCTTCCCACAAGGCAGATGAATACAAGTACTGGGATATGGCTGAATACAATTCTCCGGTGCTTATTGATCCGGTAAAGAAATATTATCTGTATGCCAAAGTTAGCAAGGAGAATCAAACAGGGACATTCCTCTTGAGTGAAACGGCTATTAAAATGGAACAGATAACCGGATATTATCATTTACTCACTGGAGTGCTTAATAGTGAGTATGACGGTAGTAGAAGTTTTGTCGAATTATACGGATTCACAGAGATTCTCCCGGGACGTGTAACAACAGAACGGATTATTTCGCCGGACGGAAAGACGTACTTCGATTTGGTAAAAGGGGAAATAGGCGGAAATATTCAAATTAAAGCCGGTTCCTCCGGATTAGAAAATCTATCTGAATGGGAAGATGCTCATCAGGAAATAAAGGATGCAGCTAAAGCGGCCAAGGATGCTGCTGATTCAGTGGAAGGACTTCATAACTATATAGATGGAGCCTTCGCTGACGGAATTATAGACGAAGCAGAAGCAAAAGCTATTGAAAAGTATATCAATACTGTCAACAATACCAAACAGGCTATCGAAGCAACTTACAATAAACTCTACACGAATGTTTATTTATCCGGCTCTGCAAAGATTAGTTTGCTCAATGCTAAGGTTACATTGATGGGAAGTATTGAGAACCTTATAAATGCTATCAATACGGTCATCGCTGACGGACAGGCCACTGTAGAGGAAAAAAGAGAGGTAGATAATAAGTTTACTCTGTTTAATTCAGCCTTAGCGACTTTCAACACAGCTGTTGAGGAAGCTAATAAGGCAATACAGGATAAACTAAAGGAATATTCCGACGAGGCACTGAAACAAGCGATACAAGCTTTAGAGGACGCTGCGAACGCAGCCAAGGCTGCACAAGATGCAGCCGATTCAGTCGATGGCTTACATGACTACGTAGATGGAGCTTTTGCTGATGGCATTATTGACGGGGCGGAAGCGAAAGCAATAGAGAAGTATCTGAATACAGTTAAGAATACGAAATCTGCCGTTGAAGCTACATATAATAAACTATACGTGAATGCCTATCTGGAAGGCTCTGCTAAAACAGATCTACTTAATGCTAAGGTTTCTTTGTCAGGTGCAATTGATAATCTTATTGCTGCAATAAATACGGCTATTGCAGATGGACAAACGACTGTTGAGGAAAAAAAGAATGTAGATGATAAGTTCGCTTTATTCAACTCTGCTTTAGCCAGTTTCAATACAGCTGTTGAAGGAACAAACAAAGCTATTCAAGACAAATTGAAAAGCTATTCAGATGAATGTACTGCTGATCTGAAAGTGCTCAATACTCAAATCTCTGCACAAGTTACGCGCGTCGATAGTTTGACGCAGCGGATAGATACTGCTGGTTGGATTACTACTGCTGACGGCAATAAGATATACGCTTCTAAAGAGCTGGAAAACGGGGACACGCTTATATCTTATATTAACCAAGCAGCAGGAGAAACGACTATTCATTCTTCTAAAATAAATCTGCAAGGCGCGGTAACCATCACAGCACTTCACAGTGATTTGCAAACAATGATTAATGCGAAGGTTGACCGCTCCGGGCTTGGTGGACTAGCTTTTAAAGATGCTGTTGAAGCTGCTCAACTCGGTAGTACAATTATTATAGGTGGGTATTTGAATACTGATCTAATTAAAGTACGCCGTATTGATGCTAATTCCGGCTTCATTGGCGGCTTCTCTATTAATGATGGGCGTTTAGTTTGGAAAGCAGGTGATTATTTTGGGGGTATTTCTCGTACTCTAAAATTAGGTTATAGTAATATGACCAAAGAGGGGGTTGTACATGTTACTTTCAACCCTGCTACTGATGGTAATTTCGGTGTTGCTGCTATTGGAGCGGGATTTGGGGGAAGTGCTGCTATTTATGGGTCTTCTAATCTTGGCAATCCTCGTTATCCAGATAATTATATTTATGCTGGTTTCTTCGATGGCAACGTAAGGGTACTAGGAGATGTAACGGCAAATGGATTCTTTCCGAGTGATGGCAATGGGAGCTATTGGCCTGTTATTTCAGATAGCACAATTACACTTTTAGATCCTTCTACACGAGGAAAGACTTTGCATATAGTAAAAGGGTTAATCGTAGAAATAAGATAAAAATTATGAAAGTAAATTTAAACAGAAACTTACTTGACTTTAGAGGTCGGGAGTTTGTCGAATTGGTGAATGGTAAGGAAAGTAAGAAATCTCTTCGTGATTTGGTTGCAGAGGCATTATTTGCAGCAGGCTCTAATCCACAGAAGAATATGGAAACTTCCAAGAAATTACGAGCATATAAAATGCTACAACAGATTATTAACAATCGTGGAGTACTTGATATTGAAACTGAAGATGCTGCTCTATTAAAAGAAATTTGTGGAGAGTATCTTACTGCAGGTACATACGGACAAATTTATGATTTAATAGAAGGAGGAAACAAGGAATGAACATCACAACAACTAACAGTACTGCTTCAACTAAGGTTACAGACGTTATCAGAATTAAATACAGAATGTCAACCCGTGGCACCGAAGCGGTCAAAGATATTACTGCCGAGATTGTCAAAGATGAAACGACTGTCGGATTCTTCAATGCATCACGAAATGGAGTAACCGGTTTCTCGCTACATGAGGATCATGGGCTAACCTCTGGCGAAGTGAAACAAGTGTTTCAGACAGCCATTGACGATTGTAGCGAAGTCTTTAAATAAAGTATTAATATTTTAGATAAATGATTATGGAGTATTTTAAAAACTTACTTATTGGATTGGTTACCGGCATAGCTGCTTATCTTAATCCTATCTCTGGGGAAATCAAAAGTCTTATTGCTGTATTTGCCCTCAATTTCATTTGTGGACTGCTTACGGCACTCCTTATCAATCATGAGAGCTTTTCATTCAAAAAAGCTTGGAAATGTATTGTAGAAGCAACTATTTTCTTTGCCTTGGTTAGTTGCATCTACTTTATTGGTGAACACAAAGGCAATCCGGAAGGCGCGTTACAATGTGTTTCATTTATTACGTATAGCGTTTTCTATTTCTACGGGGTGAACATTCTAAGGAATATCAAAGAGATTCTCCCTAACTCTAGTAATGGTTACAAGGTAGTAGCTTTCCTGCATTATGTTCTAAGCGTTGAGTTTATAAAGAACATCCCCTATTTAACGAACTACTTACAAAAAGGAGACGTAAAATGAAAACTATTGATGCAATTATCATCCATTGCTCGGCAACAAAGGTCGGGCAGGATTTACGTGCAAAGGACATTGACCGTATGCATAAACAAAGAGGGTTTAACCAAATAGGTTATAACTTTGTCATTGACCTGAACGGAATGGTAGAGAACGGTCGCCCGCTTTCCATCGATGGGGCGCATTGCAATACGAAAGGTTTTAGCGAATCTTCGTATAACAGACATTCTATCGGCATTTGTTACATAGGTGGACTAGATGCATCCGGAAAACCTGCCGATACTCGTACTTCGGCTCAAAAGGCAGCATTATGTGAACTGGTAGCGAAGCTTTGTAAGGAATATCCTATAATTGAAGTACTCGGACACCGTGATACTTCTCCGGATCTGGACGGAAGCGGGGAAGTAGAACCTGCGGAATACATAAAGGCGTGTCCCTGCTTCGATGTAAGGAGTGAGTTTTCCAACTTCTTACGCAATACAGTTATCCGGCCATGAGTCGGTTAATCTACATTATCATATTGCTGACGTCAGCAATATGGTTCATATCCTGCGGCAGTCACCGTTCAAACATGAAGCTGAATACTTCAACAGAAGATGCGTCTAGCAGGCAACGTAAAGATACATCTTCGACAGATAAGAAGGTTCAAATAACGGAATCAGATAAAGCTACTGAAACGGCTGAATCCTATGAAGTGAATTATGATACCGACAAACCAGTTGACCCGGTCACTGGTAAGCCACCAATAAAATCGGAAAAGTGGACCGGAACTAATAAGGAGTTAGATCATAATCGGCAGGAGGATATTGAAAAGAAAGAAAATTTGGTTTCCACTGAATCAATGTTTACCAAGAAACAGGAAAACATTCATTTGGAAGGGGATAAACAAAAAGACGAGTCAACCATATTTAAACAGATCGGATGGGCCGGAGCAGGAATAGCTCTGCTTATTATATCTTGTATCATTGCCTGGTTAGTGTACAAGAGGAAAAAGAAGAAAGATAAATAACCAGACCTTCCGGGGGTGAAAGAAAAAGCCCCCAGCCGTTAGTAAATGCTCTAACCTACCTACTAACAACATGCGCCAGAACGCACAGCCGGGGGCTTAAAGTCCTCTGCTGCGTTCTGGCGCATTTGCGTTTTGTGTAGGAAGGTTAGAGACTACAAATATAGTTACTAACGGTAAACTTGCAAAATAATGAAGAGGAATAATGCCGACCAAGTATTAAATGAAAGACTTCGGGCAGGAGGAAAAGCATTAAAGTATGTACATAGTAAATTTGAAGAGACGCAGACCTTTATTGGTAACTATTTGAAGTTTCCTGAAATTCTGTCTCCTATGGATTTTATAGGTAAGACTTTAAAGAAAGATAATAATTTGTAGATTGTTGAGGTAATTTCTATCTTTGCACCAACACTGATGTCATAATCAGTGTTGCGTTAAATGAGCCGTCTGGAATGTGAATTTCGGACGGTTTTTCACTAAAGTTGCAAATGTTCTACTATTGTTCTACAAAAAGTGGTTTTTGCAAATGTTAATTGGTTGATATATAGGTTAATGATATAATTCTGTTGTCAGATTCCGGTACCTCAGATAAGGGTTCGATTCCCTTCGGGTGTACTTTAAGGCCGTACTTGCAGAGAGTATGGCTTTTTTATTATTGTATTCTACACTTTGGTGTGTTTACTTATCTTCTTTTTTGTTTTCTTCTTCAGGTTTATTATTAATCTGCAATATGTTTTTTGCGTTAAGTGGTGAGATGACAGAATGCCCGAGTTGGCTTTCTAGCTGCTCCCGTGCAACTTTTGCAACTTTTCCCCCTTCGTGTGCTACTTGTGCGTTTTCAACAAAGCCGGAAGGATTTTTCTCTTTTGACAAGTCGGTAGTGGCTGCCTCTGCGAGCATGTTGAGAATCAGTTCGGTATTTGTCATGTTATCGCGAAGATTTTCTTTTGTTAATCCCTTGAACTTCTTATATCCTTTCGTAGACTTTTCAGCCCATGTTTGGTATATGATGTCTGTTAGGGCTGCAAATTGAATACCTTCTTGCATTCCGTTTCTTTTCCATTCGTCAGTGAGCTCTTTTCGAACTTCTATGGATTTCAATCTTTGGTTTATCCAGTTGTCAGAATATCCTAGCGCTTTATACTCCATCATTGCCCTATCAATGGTTAATTCGGGATCCTGCATTTCGTCGAGGCGTTCTTTTGCAATCTGTGCCATCCACATTTTGAATGGTTCGGCTTTAGGCGATGGAATAGATTGAATGAGGCGGAATAACTGTTCTGTTGTGGCCACGTCAGTCAGACGCATTTTACCATCTGCAGCAGGCATTTTCAAAGCGTTACAATTTGTAACGGTTTGGTTTCCCTCGTCTAATAGTCTCTTTTTCAGTACACGCCAATATGTTTGAGGGTTGTTGCTTTCAGTCAACGCAGCTATGATATCTACGATAGAGAAATACCACTCTTCCTTCTTATCGTCCCATACAGCACGAATCTTTTTGTCTTCGAATATTTTTATGGCATCTTTTTTAGTCATAGCCTCCTGTGTTTTGATTCTTGCACAAATGTACAACTTTTGCATGATATAAAAGTCGTAATAGGTAAATTGTTGTGTTCCATATTATTGTGTGTAGTTGTATAATTTAGCCTAAATAGAATGAAAAAGTTGATTTAAATAAGAAAATTCTCGTGAGAAATGCTAACTTTGTAGATATGAAAAAGTAAAGAATGATATTCTGTAGTAGTATGTTCATAGCTTTCCAGATGTAGACATTTAACGATAAATTATATTAATCCCAATAAATATAAATAAGAATGGAAGAAGCTAGAAAAAAGAAATGGGCTAGTGTTGCGCTGGTTATCGGAGCTATTGGCTTTATCATTATTGTGATTTACTTTACAGTTATTTCAAGTCTCAACATGTAAAACAGATCATTATGGCATTGAAAAATTAAAGCTTGGACATTTCGTTTGAATCTGTCCAAGCTTGTTTTTTATGATTCCGGATGATTGACCGGCCTTATGGTAACACTTTCTCTTTAGCTTCTTGAAACCTGAAGTCCCTTATCAGAAAGAGTCATTTCTACAAAACGAGTACGAGGATTAGGAGCTTGTTCCGTCAGTATCCGTCGGATTTGTCCGGCTGCTTGCGGGTCTTTGGCTACCATATATAAATAACCGCCGCCACCTGCACCGGGGAGTTTGTATCCCAAGGTGTAATCCTTGATTTTCTCGATAATGGCTGCTACTGCCGGAGGATTGGTCCCGCAGTCTAATGCCTGGTTTTGTATCCAAGTTTTGCCGACTAAACGACCGAAACTTTCGAAATTACTCCGTAAAATAGCTTCACTCATATCCATTGCATGAGCTTTCATTTCGGCCAGCAAACTTAGGTGCGGACCGGAATTGAGGAACATGGAACTGACAATCTCTGCCAAAATACTTTTAGCAGTACGAGTAATTCCCGTATAATATAACAGATGACAGTCGCGGTAATCAGGATGAATAAAGAGCTGATCGGGTAACCAGCGTACTAACGGCTTCTGCTCGAAACCTGCTTCGGATTGAAGCAACTTAATACCGGAAAAGACACCGCCATATTGATCTTGCCAACCTCCTCCTGTGGTCAGGAGCTGCTCTAATACTAATGTGTAACTACATATATCATTTTTATCCCAAGCCAGTCCGCAGAAATCATTGATTGCTCCTAGCACGGTAGATGCCAGTATGGAACTGGTTCCCAAGCCAGAACCTGCAGGAATAGCAGCCAGCAGAGTAATTTCGATTCCTGAACCGAAATCTTCCAGCTGTTTAGCTAAAGAAGGATAAGATTCCGTAGAGAATGCCGGTGCAAAACCCGCCAATGTAAGGGCAGCTTTCGGGATAGAGAATGGAGAACCTACCTTTTTATAATCTTGCAGTTCCTCGTAATTCCTTATCACTTCCATTGCACCCATGTCGATAGAGCGAAGAGTGATGTGATATTCCTTGCAAGGTTTCACATATACTTGTAGCGGCGGTTGACCGTTCAGTTCGATAGCAAGATTTACAACACTTCCTCCTGAATAAAGAGAGTAGGGAGGTGTGTCCGTCCATCCTCCGGCCACATCAATACGCACAGGACTGCGTCCCCATACGATTTGATCGGAATAAACATTGAGTATGGGATGGCTCTTTCGTTCGCTCATTACCCCCAATAAACCGTCGCGAAGCAGTTGAAAGGCTGCCTGTTCCTCTTTGGCACAATCCTTGTCTTCACGTAGTTTCATGATACGTGCACGAAGCATCCGGTTGTGTATCCGTAACATGGGGGCGGCATCTTCTTTCAAGACATCAGGCATGTCCAGATTGAAACGTACAAATTCATTTGCGGCATCCAGCAAATCGAGTTGATAGAACACACTCTTCTCATAATTGGCCGCCAATCCTTTCCAGTTTTCCTTGCGGAAAGCATTGCGCTGTTCGTAAAGACGCTTGAGGTTGGCGCTTGCGGATATTTCATCTGCAGAAACTTTCTCTGCTTTCAACCAACGTTTTTTCCCTTCTTCCAGTTGTGGTTCCGAGGTCATCCAGCGTACTAATATGCCTAAATCTTCCACAGAAGCCACTTTAGGGAAGATGGATGCCGATTGTAAATCATCTGTACGCCCTTTTATATCCTCCCAGGTAATTCCTCTATCTTCCATCCAACGGGTGAAAGGAACATTGAGATAAGTAGTCGTTATTTTGTCCAACGCTCCTTTGAATACATCATCCAATCCATACGGACGCGCAACAAACTCATTCTCACCGATAGGAATAATGTCGATGCAAACCCCATCCGGCAAATTGATGCTCCACTGGTTTTCAGGAACTCCTGTAATAATCTGGCGGGAACCTAATTTCCATTCTTTTCCCACATGGCTATTCTCAATCCATAAATTGGCGTTGTCGGCAGAAAGAGACACTTGTGTGATGGAATTCTGTATAAAGATAGCCGGATTCGGCTTTACTTTCCGGTGCATGATTCTTCTTTGGTCCCGTACCTTATCCTGTATGGCTAAAGTAGAAGAAATCAGTTCGTGACTTGTGCCGTAATGATAGAATTCTCCACCCGGCAACGGCAATATAGCTACGGACAACTGATTGATTTCTTCATCTTCCGTTTTAGGATGCTCTCCCAAAGCCAAACCGTAGTCCGAGTATAAGTCATAATAAGTAATATCCTTCGTACCTTCTTTCAATGACCGTTTCATCAATACTTCTATGGCGCGGTCACTCAAAATCCAGATGCCGATATCCATCAGGAAAAGATGAGTTTTCGACAATCCTTCCAACTCTTCCAGAGAAGGTTTCTGCAACATGAAGTCGAGCACCTCCGGTTTTTTCCGGTCGGAAACAAACACACCATGATGAGTTGCCAATGACGGATTCACCCACAGTCCGTAGCATACTACATCTGCGTTCGGAATATCCTGAAGCGGTTTTTCCGAACGGATATATACATCTCCGCTAGCAATCAGCGTATTCAGACCCGCCGGAGCCTGATTCATAATCCTTTCATAGAGCGGGAGCTGCAATGATAACAGATTCTGTCTCAGCTTTTGTCCTCTTTCCCAACTGAAGATCGGGATAGGAGTTAATATTTTGCCGGAAGGGCCGTAGCTGGGTAACCGACGGCTTTGTCCGCCTGCATGGAGCAATATTCTTTTTTCATGTCCTATCCAGTTGCTGAAAGACTCTTGTGGAGCAAATGCCTGATGACAAGCTTGTAATAACCACGTAGTTCCGCCGCCGGAGCCTAGTTTGCTCCCTATGGGGTCTGATGTACAAAACCAATCGGTATGGTTAACTTCTTCCAGTTCGTGGAAGCAATGGATCAAATTGGGTGGTAAAGATAATAACTTTTGCATAGTAGAATCTGCGTTGGCTTAGATAGAATCTAAGCGAATTAAACTCCCGTAAAAATACTATTTATATTCCTGCTTTTCAATATTTTTCTCCTGTTTTGAAGAATAAATTTTCTTTTCAGCTTTTAGATGTCATTTTCAGTCATCATGTCCCAGGTGTCATTAAGCGCCTGCATGGATGGAAATAATAAATCAGCCCCGGCATCCAGCAACACTTGTCCATTCAAAGGACCCGTATTGACTGCTATGGTGAAAATACCCGCGTTGTGTCCGGCTTCCACTCCTAACGGAGCGTTTTCTACTACAACCGCTTCATCCGCTTTGATCCCTCCTTTTTTCAAAGCCATCAAATACGGCTCAGGATTGGGTTTGCCATATTTTACATCGAACGCTGTAACCATCAGTTCTTTATGAAACATTCCCGGATAGTGGTGTTCCAACCGTTCGAGCAGGGATAACTGACCGGAACCGGTGACCACCATCGGAATCAGACCGTCCTTCTTCACTTTTTGCAGCAACTCCCATGCACCGGGCATAGGCTTTGCTTCAGGATATGAATTGAACAAAACACTTTTCTCCTGATAGATACTTTCTATTTCCTCCTGTGTGGCTTCTCTACCCAATTCACGTTGAAAAACAATATTGATTGTAGAGGCTCCTGTCCGTCCTTCATGCATATATGCTTCTTCGCGACTAAGAGTGAGCCCATGAGATTTCATTACTTTATGCCAGGCTTCCGAATGATAAGGCATAGAGTCAAAAAGTACGCCGTCCATGTCAAACAGGACGGCTTTCAGTTTCTTTTTCATACTTTGTACGTTGCGGAATCTTTTTAAGATAATATTTTATTTTTCTATAATCATTTTCTTTAGATCGGACCGGGGGATAATCACATCATATTGTTTCCCGGAATCCTTGCCGATATATCTGTAGGTAATATTTTTATTGTTCTCCACGCAGGTTTTTATGAATATCTGGGTGGCAGGATCGGTCTGACTTGCCAGCGTTGACACGATACCCTCTTTCACTTCGGCTGCGTTTTCTTCAATCTGGCTGATAGGACACAACTCCTCGTCCACACTGCATATATAAACAACCGATTCACCTATGCTTTCGATCTTTTCGACAACGACTTCTTCACTGGCCTGCATTGGAAATTGCAGATTCGCCATTTTCAGTTGTGCTTCAAGCTTTGTCTGTCCGCTTTGTGCCGGGTCGGCATTTGTATTGATAACCTCTTTCAATTCTTCGGCAGTAAGTTCGCAAACCGCTTGCTCGCCCGACTTATTCCCTACAAATATCATGTGTAATCCGGAATTACACTTAGCCATCAGCTTCAGCATTTCCTTTACATCAGCAGCCGGATTTTGAAACATCATTTTGATAGATGATTTCATGCTTTCCGGATTATCTTTCAAAATCTTAATATTGGTAATTTCCTCGTTCATGTTGAGAGTGTACACTACGTTATCCCCGTCGTAGATGATGCTGGTAATCTTGCCGACTTCTCCCATGTCCAGCGGACACTGTTTGTTGGCTATCCCGATTACAGTTTTGAGTTTGGCTTCCTGACAACCGGTCATGACTATTATTAGCAATGATACGCTACATAGTAGCATGAGTCCACTGGACTTCTTTAATAAATTTCCTGCCATTCTATTTGTTTTTTAAGTTTGATTCGCTTCATCTACAACTGTATACGAGGCAAAGATAACGATAAAAAATGAGAGATAAGTTAGAAAGGGAAGATAGTTGCAAATGATGCTCCCAAGCGATTAACTACATAATTATTTGCTGTTTAGAAGAATATGTGTATTTTTGTAACGTTATAAACTCGACGATAGCATGAAAAAGAGAGTATTATTGTTGCTACCATTGTTTTTAGGCGCCTGCTCTAATAGTGGGGAAAGTCCTGTTATCAAGATAGAAAAGCTTTATGCAAAGATCGAATCGGATGGTGAAAATACCAGTTCCGGTGAAAAAGACTATGCGAATCAGAGGGAGGAATTGCCGGCCTTGAAAGTGGGAGATGAAGTGAAAGCCTTTCTGCTTTTGGATGGAAATGGGGCAGAACTGAAAACCTTTAAACTTCAGAATGACGATGAAGTGGATACTAAACTCTTTTATGAGCAAACAGAAGTATCTACAGAGGGAAATCTGACAGATGTGGAGAAAGGACAGCTTCGTTTTAAGGATGGTGTGTCAAAGGCCAGAATTATGGTTATTGCGACCATTAAACAAGTAGATAAGAACGGTGATGTAAAATTAGAGTTCTATCTTTCTTCCAAAGCCGAATGTGAAGGAGCACAGGAAGAAATCGGCTTGAAGACGAAAGCCGAAGATGATAAATAAGAGTAATAATAAATAATGAACGGTGAACAAATCCATGCATATAGCATAGTTGTTCACCGTTCATTGTTTATAGTTTACCGTTTATAAAACGTTCTTGATTTATAGTTTTGCACGGATCGCTTTGGATTCCTCTTCATAACCTGGTTTGTCCAGCAAGGCAAACATATTCTTTTTGTATGCTTCCACACCCGGTTGGTTGAATGGGTTCACGCCCAGCAAATAACCGCTGATACCACAAGCCTTTTCGAAGAAATAGAGCAGACCACCGATGTTGTATTCGCTCAATTCAGGAAGTACGATGCGCATGTTAGGTACGCCACCGTCTACGTGAGCCAGCTGTGTTCCCAGTTCGGCCATCTTGTTCACTTCGTCCACACGCTTGCCGGCTAAGAAATTCAAGCCGTCCAGATTTGCTTCGTCAGAAGGAACTTCCAGTTTGTGGTTAACTTTCTCTACTGAAATCACAGTTTCGAAGATAGAACGTTCGCCTTCCTGAATCCATTGACCCATAGAATGAAGGTCTGTAGAGAAATCTACCGATGCGGGGAAAATACCCTTATTATCTTTTCCTTCCGATTCTCCGTAAAGCTGTTTCCACCATTCGCTTACATAGTGCAGTTTCGGACAGAAGTTAACGAGGATTTCGATCTTCTTGCCATTTCTGTACAACTCATTGCGGGTAGCAGCATAAATAGCAGCCGGGTTTTCAGCAAATGCAACGTCCGATCCGCATACTTTTTCCATATCGGCAGCACCGGCAACCAGTTTGTCGATATCAAATCCGGCTACTGCGATAGGCAGCAAACCAACCGGAGTCAGTACAGAGAAACGTCCGCCTACGTTGTCAGGGATGATAAATGTTTTATATCCTTCTTTGTCAGCTGTAACACGGGCAGCACCTTTTTTAGCGTCCGTCACAGCAACGATTACTTTCTTTGCAGTTTCTTTACCGCGCTGATCTTCACATTGCTTTTTCAGCAAACGGAAAGCAAGAGCAGTTTCGGTAGTAGTTCCTGATTTAGAAATATTGATGATACCGAATTTCTTATCTTTCAGATATTCAGTCAGTTCGTACAGATAATCTTCGCTGATATTGTGTCCTGCATAGATCATGACAGGAGCCGTTTTCTTTTCCTGCAGCCAAGTGAAACTGTTAGACAAAGCTTCGATTACGGCACGGGCACCCAGATAGCTGCCACCGATACCGGCAACGATTACTACTTCACAGTTATCTCTTAATACTTTTGCTGTAGCGTTCAGGTCGGCCAAGTGTTCTTTAGTGATAGAAGAAGGCAAATGCAACCATCCTAAAAAGTCATTACCTTTGCCTGTACCTTTTTCAAGCATTTCCTGTGCGGCTTTTACTTCAGCTTCGTAAGCAAAAACCTTTTCTTTGGAGATAAATCCAAATGTCTTTTCAATGTTTAAACTAATCATATCGTTCTTGTTTAAAGATTATCTAAAAGAGTCAGTCAGCAATTTAATCTCGATCATTGGTGAGATACGTTCGTACAGGATGTTGTACACAGCGTCCAGTATCGGCATATTGACATGATGATGCTTATTGATTTCTTTGATACATTTCGTACCATAGTAACCCTCTGCAATCATTTCCATTTCAATTTGCGCACTCTTCACGGAATACCCTTTACCTATCATCGTTCCGAAAGTACGGTTACGACTAAAGTTGGAGTAGCCGGTCACCAATAAATCCCCCAGATAAACAGATTCATCCACGTTTCTGTTCAACGGATGCACCGTGTTCAGGAAACGATTCATCTCCTGAATGGCGTTAGAGATTAATACAGCCTGGAAGTTGTCGCCATATTTCAGCCCGCTACAGATACCGGCAGCAATGGCATACACGTTTTTGAGTACCGAACTGTATTCGATACCCGCCACGTCATCACTGACAGATGTTTTGATAAAGCTGCTTCCCAGACGGCGTGCGAAGATACGTGCCTTGTCTTTGTCAGGGCAGGCGATAGTCAGGTAGGAGAGTCGCTCCAAAGCTACTTCTTCTGCGTGGCAGGGACCTGCAAGGACTGCTATGTTTTCTGGTGGCACACCATATTCTTTTGTGAAGTATTCCGATACAATAACGTTGTCATCGGGTACGATTCCTTTGATAGCGGTGATGATAAACTTATCTTTTATCTTGGTTTTCAACTTTTTCAGATGCGCCTTCAGATAAGGAGAGGGAGTAACGAAGATCAGCGTATCCGATTCTTTCACAACATCGTTGATGTTGGAACTGAAAGTGATGCGTCTCGTATCAAATTTCACTCCTGTCAGATAAGCCGGATTGTGCCCTAATCGTTTAAAATCGGCAATGCGGTCGTCTCGCCGCATGTACCAATTGATAGAGTCTTCCTGGGCCAGACACATCTTTGCGATGGCTGTAGCCCAACTTCCTCCGCCCATTATCGCTATCTTGCCGGGTAATTTCATTTGTATGGATTTGGATGAAGAACTTATTAAATTTTCTGTATCCACTCAGTTACGTCGTTTACCGACGGATTGGTCAGTTCTAATTTATATTTCTTGTTAATGCCGCAGATGTCCTGGTGCAGCTTCTGCGGATTGACATCTTTCATGTCGGCAACTGTGTTGTAACCGGCTTTTTGAATCACCGGAACCCAGTCTTCTGCAATTCCCAATTCCATGTATTTGGCAGCAGCGTCTTTTTTCACTACTTTTTCCGGGCGCATTTGCGGGAAGAACAATACTTCCTGAATGGTAGTCTGTCCGGTCATTAACATCACCAGACGGTCGATACCGATACCGATACCCGATGTAGGAGGCATACCATATTGTAAAGCGCGCAGGAAGTCCTGATCGATAATCATCGCTTCGTCGTCTCCCTTGTCGGCCAAACGCATTTGTTCTTTGAAACGTTCTTCCTGATCCAGCGGATCGTTCAATTCCGAGTAGGCATTAGCCAACTCTTTACCGTTCACCATCAGTTCGAAACGTTCGGTCAGTCCCGGTTTAGAGCGGTGCATCTTGGTCAGCGGAGACATTTCAACCGGATAATCGGTGATGAAAGTCGGCTGGATATATGTACCTTCGCAGAATTCTCCGAAGATTTCATCAATCAGCTTGCCTTTACCCATCGTCTCGTCGATTTCTTCCATCTTCAGTTCTTTGCAGACTTGGCGGATTTCCTCTTCGCTCTTGCCGTTCAGGTCATATCCTGTCTTCTCTTTGATAGCGTCCAGAATAGGCAGACGGCGGTAAGGAGCTTTGAAGTTGATGGTTTTTCCGTCAACCACTGTTTCTGTGCTACCGTTTACTGCGATACAAATACGTTCCAACAACTTTTCGGTGAAATTCATCATCCAGTTGTAATCCTTATATTGTACGTAGAGTTCCATACAAGTGAACTCCGGGTTATGGGTTTTGTCCATACCCTCGTTACGGAAGTTCTTACCTATTTCATATACACCTTCAAAACCACCTACGATCAGTCGCTTCAGATAAAGTTCTGTTGCGATACGCAGGTAAAGATCCATGTCCAGTGAGTTATGGTGAGTGATGAACGGGCGTGCGCTTGCTCCACCGGCAATAGATTGCAGGATGGGAGTTTCCACTTCCGTGTAACCGGCTTCGTCCAAAGCATTGCGCAATGTTTTTACAACAGTGGCACGTTTCAGGAATGTTTCTTTGATACCGTCGTTCACTACCAGGTCTACATAGCGTTGGCGATAACGGAGTTCGGGATCTTCAAAAGAGTCATAAGCTACCCCGTCTTTGTATTTAACGATAGGCAACGGTTTGATAGACTTTGCAAGTACAGTCAGTTTCTTAGCATGGATACTGATTTCACCCATTTGTGTGCGGAACACGAAACCTTCGATACCGATAAAGTCACCTAAGTCGAGCAGGCGTTTGAATACAGAGTTGTACAGTTCCTTGTCTTCTCCCGGGCAGATATCATCGCGGGTGATGTACACCTGGATGCGACCTTTAGAGTCTTGCAATTCAACGAAAGATGCTTTACCCATCACGCGGCGGCTCATGATACGGCCGGCTACGGAAACTTGGCGTGGCTCCTCGTCGTCTTTAAATTCAGCTTTAATATCTGTAGAGAAAGCATTGGTTACATACTCTGCTGCAGGGTACGGATCAATACCCATTGCACGAAGCTCATTCAGGCTGTTGCGTCGAATGATTTCCTGTTCACTTAGTTCTAATATATTCATTTCGTTACGTATTAACTCAATTTTGGAGGCAAAAATACGAAACTTTTCTCATATATCCTGTAATCCACCTCTTTTTTGTATCTTTGCCGCCTCAAACTAATAGGTATGACAGGACAAAAGACACCCACTGCGTTGGGTACGGAAAAGATTGGGAAGCTTTTAATGCAGTATGCCATTCCGGCAATTATCGCCATGACGGCGTCTTCTCTTTATAATATGGTAGATAGTATTTTCATCGGTCACGGGGTGGGTGCGATGGCTATTTCCGGGTTGGCACTGACTTTCCCGCTAATGAATCTTGCCGCGGCTTTCGGCTCGCTGGTCGGTGTCGGTGCGGCTACATTGATTTCGGTGAAGCTGGGACAGAAAGATTATGATACCGCACAGCGGGTTTTGGGAAATGTGTTTGTATTAAATCTTATTATAGGTATCTCTTTTACGGTAATTGTTCTTCCTTTTCTCGATCCGATACTTTACTTTTTCGGGGGAAGCGATGAAACGGTGAAATATGCCCGTGAATTTATGCAGGTTATCTTGCTCGGAAATGTGGTTACCCATTTATATTTGGGGCTGAATGCAGTGCTCCGTGCTTCGGGTCATCCGCAGAAAGCGATGATGGCAACAATAACGACAGTGATAATCAATGTATTGCTTGCTCCATTGTTTATTTTTGTATTCGACTGGGGAATCCGTGGGGCAGCTACGGCTACGGTTTGTGCACAGTTGATCGCATTGGTTTGGCAGCTTCATTTGTTCTGTCGTAAAGATGAACTGATACGGTTGAAAAAGGGTATTTTCCGTTTGAAACGGAAAATCGTGCTGGATTCATTGGCTATCGGTATGTCTCCCTTCCTGATGAATATGGCTTCTTGCTTTATTGTGATTCTGATTAATCAGGGATTGAAGGAATATGGAGGTGATTTGGCAATCGGTGCATTCGGTATTGTCAATCGCATCGTCTTTGTCTTTATTATGATTGTGTTGGGATTGAACCAGGGAATGCAACCTGTTGCGGGATATAATTTTGGTGCGAAGCTCTATCCTCGTGTGACGAAAGTACTGAAAGCAACCATTTGCTGTGCTACTGTAGTGACGACGATTGGTTTCCTGATAGGTATGTTCATTCCGGAAATCGTATCTTCCATCTTTACTTCGGACGAAGAATTAATCAGCATTGCTTCTAAAGGTTTTCGTATTGTGGTATTTTTCTTCCCGATTGTTGGGTTTCAGATGGTAGCTTCCAACTTCTTCCAGAGTATCGGAATGGCAAGTAAAGCCATTTTCTTGTCGCTGACGCGGCAGATGTTATTTCTGGTTCCCTGCCTGTTGATTCTACCTCACTATTATGGACAAATGGGCGTTTGGGCCAGTATGCCTGTGGCAGATTTGGCGGCTAGTCTTATATCCGGTGCAATGTTGTGGTGGCAGTTCCGGCAATTTAAGAAAGCTGTTGCCTAAGCAGTAAACTGGTTGATGCTTTTTCTCAAACATTCTCATGCTTATGAGAAAAAATTCTCATAGGCATGAGAATAATTTCTCATAGGTATGAGAATTTTTTCTCACTACGGTGAGAATACTTCTTTGTCTGAATGGTCTGGAATGCCGCTTTATGGTTCTCCGATAGGCAATTTACCAATCGTATTTATCAATGTATTTATCGAATTCAGGTTTCGGCTTGATACCATGCTTCAAGAAGATTGCAGCAATTTGCTCTTGTTCGTCGGGATGTAGCAACCGTTCTTGATTGCGGATGCGGTAATACATGTTACGTCCCATTAAAGAATATAGCTCTTTGCGTATCGTGATGGCTAAAGAATGCGGAATATTGTCCAGCAGATGATCTATTCCGGAAGCAAAGTGTGAGGTCTGATATGGTTTGAAGTAATGGCAATTCTTTTCATTTCCGGCTATATGGAATGGATTGACGGTGGAGTAGTAGGGCACTTGGGCTGGAATACAGAGCATAGCCTGATATCGGAGGCATTTATTGTGACGAGGGCATTGCTTGTAGCTACAATACAGGAATGCTTTAGGAATATCGTCGTAATTAATCTTTTCGTCCATAGTTTTTTATTGTGTTTATGGTTTTTGTTTGTAGAATGAAATACAAAGGTACTTGTTTTGTTCTACATACGTCATGATACCGTCTTTTTTTATCAACCTATCATAAAGTAAATGATAATTGCTGTTTTCATATATGATAGGTGCTGTTTGTCATCTATTCAAATTGAACTTTAATTTCACCTCCTTTTCCCCGACGGTAAATTCCACTCTCGCTCCATTGATGAGCGGCAGGTTATGAGTCACGTGTCCTACCGGAAAATTGAAACAGACCGGATAATTATACTCTTTCGCCAGATCGGCCAGCGCAGCATATAAATCTTTGCCTAGCGAACCATCTTCTTCGTATTTGGTGAATTGTCCGACGATTAGTCCTGATAATTTTTCCAGCACTCCACCCAGTTTCAAATTATACATCATCCGTTCGATAGCTTGAGGCTCTTCGTTGACATCTTCGATGAATAATACTGTGCCCTCTGCCGCAATATCATACGGAGTGCCACGTAAACCGCAGATAACCGACATGTTTCCACCCCGCAAAACGCCTTGTGTGTGACCTTGTTTGTTCAATTCGTGTTTTTCGCAAGTATAAGTAGGAGGATTTCCCGATAGAATATCCTTTAAATACATAATACAGGGATCGTCTTCAGACTCCATTGTAAGATGATATGCCATCGGTGAATGTAGCGAAGCGTATCCATTTTTCTGGAAAAGATTATGTAGTGTCGTCACATCACTGTATCCGATCAGCCATTTCGGATGTTTACGGAAAGCTGTAAAATCGAGCTTGTCTATTAAGTGAACGGCTCCATATCCTCCTCGGCTGCAAAAGATGGCTTTTACTTCCGGATGATCCATTGCTCTTTGCAAATCTTTTAAACGATGTTTGATTGTTCCTGCATATAGTCCGGACGAATCGCAGACGTGTTTTCCGGTAATGACTTTCAGCCCCCATGATTCTAATCGTTGCTTTGCACCTTCTACAAGCTGTGTGTCTATCTTGCCGGATGGCGATACGATAGCTACTTTATCCCCTGCTTGCAGAAAAGGAGGGAATTGAAAGGTTGAATTGGAGGTGTTTTTCTGCTTACATCTTTCTTCCAGCATCAAAGATCGGTTGGATGCCGTTTGTGTCGTTTTGCAGGAAACGAGTATCCCGCAAAAGAGTAATAGAATGATGGTGAATTGATTCTTGATTATCTTCATGTTGTTTTGTTACTTGAGTGATTCTTCTGCAAAAATACACGAAAAAAATGATGCCGGATATGTTTCCTCATTAAAACTGGATTGCATAAACTTTAAAACGACTCAAATCAATGGTCGTTGGACTGATTTATACATAGAAAAAGTAACAATCGGGCTGTTATTGTCCGCTTCTGTGCGGACAGTTGTCCGATAATGAACATCGTGTAAATTTGAATATCTGTTGATTATCAGATATTTATTGTTTTGGCACGCCGATTGACTATATATAAGCGAAAGCGGTTGTGAAACAGCAACCACTATAAACGAAGAAGAATAATAACAATAAAAAAATAACGATTATGAAAACAAATTTATTCTCAAAAGCAGTTGTGATGGTAGCAGTAGTAATGGCAAGTGTAATGAACTTCTCTGCAAGTGCAATGAACCCTACAGAATTTGTAACCAATAATGAAATGACTGGTGAAGTAATAACCGCTAAGAATATTTATCGTAATGAAGACGGTCACTTGTATCGCCACCTTCGCTATACTTATACTTACGATAACGAAAATCGTGTGATAAGCAAAGAAGCCGCCAAGTGGGATAGTGTAAAGGAAGTTTGGACTCCTTACTTCAAAATGAATGTGGAATACAGTGCCAATGAAGTGACTGTGGACTATGCCCGTCGGAATGATAGAAGCAAGACGTATAACAGTAATGTAGAAAAGGCGGTTTATGCGCTGAATGACAACAATGCAACTCTGTTGCTGGCAAGCACAAAATAAAACAGAATAATAGGTAATAGTGAAAGCCGGTTATTGACACTGATTCAATAACCGGCTTTTTTAAACACAATATTCTGTCTTTGATTTTCACTAAACATTTGCGGCTCTCTTTTGTTGTTTTCCGAAAAGTATTTGTACCTTTGTCATTGGAACGTAGCATACCTTTGTGGTGTGCGATTGTGCGTTTCCTCGGTGAACAGGAAATCGTAGCGGATTTTTTTTTACTTACGCCGGGAGACGCCTGTACTTCTATGACTTCTCATAGAGTACGGGCTGTCTGCCCGTGTAAGTAAGGTAGCCGCTACTACCTCCTGTTTGCGGGATTGTGACAGCTCCGTACTCTTTTATAATAAAAGGTACGGAACTAGTTAATATTATTAATCTAGTTCCGTTTTTTTATGGCAAATTGGCTCACAACAAAACAGATATCCGAAAGACACGACATTCAAGAAGCTATTTTAAAGAATTGGGCAAATCTTGGATACATTACGAGTTCCCGAATCAACGATCAGTTGTTTTTGGATGATGAGAGTTTGGATGCTTATCTGGAAGCTCACAAAAGACTTGGTTTAGAAACAGATTACCTTTCTAAAATCGTAGAAGAAAAGAAATTGGAACGTGACTTTATCATTTCCAGATACGATGATCTACTATATGTGTTGAGAACACAGAAGACTTGTAAACCTCTATATCAAATAATCATTCGTGAACTGGCAGCATTGATTCTTCACCCTGTTGCCCGCAATGTTTTCTATTCTATTTCTACAGGAGAATCAGTAGAGAAAGTGGCTGGTAGGCATCGAATTACCTATGAAAAGACATTGCAAATTTATAACTCTATACTTAAAGGATTAAAACTGAAGAAAGATATATTGGCTACTTATCGAAAACGTGCTATCAATGCTCGTTTTTTATCTTTGGCAGATAATAATAAGAATATAAATATTGAGCAGGAGGAGTGGATACTTCAATTACCCGTTTGTAAAGTAGCTGATACTCGGCTGGCTAATGTCTTGTATAATCAAGATGTGCGAACGGTGAAAGATTTGTTGGAAATAGTATCGGGAAGAGGATGGAAAAGTATGTTGAGAATAGAAGGAGTAGGAAAAATCTCCTATTATCATTTATTGTCCAAGCTTCAGATGATAGGTGTTGTGGATGAAAGTCTGGATCGGATTCTTGCCGGATACTCTGTTGGTCGGTTTGAGAAGAGATGATAAATAATGGATAAAGCATAATGCAAAGAAATGGAATGTAAAAAGACTATTTTAAAGGAGATAAGAATTTCGGCCTTTAAAATAGTCTTTTTATATCGTGTATGTATGAACATACTCTTTATCTTTCCGCCTCTATTGTATAAGTAAAACTGTCTGCCCGGTAGTATCCGATGTTGTATTCAATCGGCACTCCGTTCACATCATAAACAAATCTTTTCCTTATTAATATAGGATCGCTGGATTTTATTTCCAGTTTTTCTGCGATAAATTCCCCTGCAAGTCTCGCTGAAATCTCCTCCTTGCTGGTTTTTACCACTATGTTATATTGAGTTTCCAGCATTTCATATAATGGGCGTGTGTAGTCTTCTTCTCCAGTCAATGGAATGTTCGGGTTGAAATAAGAGATAAAGTAGACAAACGGGTATTCCTTTTTTCCTCTGACGCGCTCCATTACTACGCAGCGGGCATCAGGGTTAGAACCTAAATTAAAGAATGTGCCGATTTCTTCAGTCGGACGTTTCAAACTGATATGTAGTTCGAAATTACGAATTTCGATACCTAACATCTTCATTTCCTGCGAGAAACTAAGCCAGTTCTTTACTCCGCCTACGATACCTTTCTTTACCACCTTCGTTCCGTATCCTTTCTTTCGTACCAGAAGTCCCTCAAATACGAGTTTGTTGATAGCTTGTCTTAATGTGTTCCTTGAAATGTGTAATTGTTCAGACAATTCGACTTCATTGGGAAATAGCTTCCCGTTTTTGTACTCTTCAGATTCTATGAGTCTTCTAAGTATCTCTTCTGCCTGAATATGAAGAGGTTTATCACTGCTATGGTCTATTTTCATATCTATCCTGATTGGTTTATTTTCAGCAAATATAAGATTTATCAAAAAATAATCCAAGTTTTGTTTGGAATAAAAATAAAATCTATATATTTGCACAATATAAAGTATGTATGAACATATAAAATTAAAAACAACTATAATATGAGAAAAGCTAATTATGATAAATTTCCTTCTACGAAGTTGACGGGGATGCTTGTTCAGGGTTGGGATGCTATCATTTCTGTGTTAAAAAAGCAAATGGATGCAAGAAAAGTGCTGGCAGTGGATTTATATACTGGAGTATATGAAGAAGAAGTGCTGGATGCTTTTTCAAAAGAATTCTCCGGAAAGGTGATGAATGTACGTGATTTGATGAAACCGGAACAAGAGATCCAAACTTTGACGGAACGCTTCATGACGGAAGATGTGTTGTTTGGCTATGTGACCAATTTGAAGCTGGAAGATTATTTTGATGCGGATAAATTGGCTGCTGCGCAAAAGCAAATTAGTGAAGCGGAGGATACTATTGTAATAATAGGTACGGGAGCTGCCATGGTGGCTCCGCAGGATGCGATGATTGTATATGCGGATATGGCACGTTGGGAAATTCAACAACGTTTCCGTCGGCATGAGGTAAAAGCTTTAGGGATAGACAATCGGAAAGATGCCGTTTCTTTGCAATACAAGAGAGGCTATTTCAATGATTGGAGAGTATGTGATAGGTATAAGGAAAGATTGTTTGACAGGGTAGAATTCTGGATTGACACCCATGTGGCCGGAACACCGAAGATGATTGATAAGGATACTTTCTTTAAAGGGGTAGAGGCAACGGTGAAAACACCGTTCCGGGTAGTTCCTTTCTTCGATCCGGCTCCCTGGGGTGGTCAATGGATGAAAGAAGTTTGCGACTTGGATCGTGAACGCGAAAATTTTGGCTGGTGCTTTGACTGTGTGCCCGAAGAAAACAGCCTCTATTTTGAGGTGAACGGAGTGCGCTTCGAACTTCCTTCGGTCGATTTGGTTTTGCTGAAAAGTAAAGAGTTGCTTGGCGAACCGGTGGAAGCACGCTTTGGAAAAGACTTCCCCATCCGTTTCGACTTTTTGGATACGATAGGTGGAGGTAATTTGAGTTTGCAGGTACATCCTACCACTCAATTTATCCGTGATAGTTTCGGCATGTACTATACACAGGATGAAAGCTACTACATGGTAGACGCGGAAGAAGATGCCGTAGTTTATCTGGGAGTGAAAACGGGTGTTGATAAAGAAGCAATGATCGACGATTTGCGTAAGGCACAAAAAGGTGAATTGGTGTTCGACGCAGAAAAGTATGTCAACAAGATTCCGACAAAGAAACACGATCACTTCCTGATTCCGGGAGGGACGATTCATTGTTCCGGTGCGAATAGCATGGTGCTTGAAATAAGTTCGACTCCGAACCTCTTTACTTTCAAACTATGGGACTGGCAACGTCTGGGACTGGACGGAAAACCACGCCCAATCAATGTGGAACGTGGTAAATGCGTAATCAACTGGAACCGGGATACGGAATATGTAAATGAACATCTTCGCAACCAGTTTAAAGAAGTGGCTTCCGGAGATGGGTGGATTGAGGAACGTACCGGATTGCATCCGAATGAATTTATCGAAACCCGCCGTCACCGTTTCTCGTCACCGGTGCTGCATCACACAAACGACAGTGTAAATGTGCTGAATCTGCTGGAGGGAGAAGAGGCCGTCGTTGAGAGTCCTACTCACGCCTTTGAACCTTTCGTGGTGCATTATGCGGAAACATTTATCATTCCTGCCGGAGTGAAAGAATATACCATTGCCCCGTATGGTAAATCGGCAGGAAAAGAATGCGTAACGATAAAAGCCTACGTACGCTTTTAATAATGAAATAATTCAATCATCTAATATCTTGAAACCTATGTACGAACATGATGAACGAATCGTAATGACGCTTGATGCGGGAGGCACTAATTTTGTGTTTTCAGCCATACAGGGCTGTCGCGAAATAGTGGAACCTATTTGCCTTCCGGCAGCGTCCGACGACTTAGAGCGTTGCTTGTCTGTTCTTGTAGAAGGCTTCCTGGAAGTTGAAAAACGATTGCCTAAACTTCCGGTAGCTATCAGTTTTGCTTTCCCCGGGCCTGCTGACTATGAGCATGGAATTATTGGTGATTTGCCTAACTTCCCGGCTTTTAGGGGAGGAGTGGCACTCGGACCTTATTTGAAAGAGCAATTTGGTATTCCGGTTTTTATTAATAATGACGGTAATTTGTTCGCCTATGGTGAAGCTTTGGCGGGCACTTTACCCGAAGTAAATAAGCGTCTGAAAGAAGCAGGCAGTAGTAAGGTATATAAAAATCTGCTCGGAATAACACTGGGTACGGGATTTGGTGCCGGAGTGGTGATTGACAACCGGTTACTGACCGGAGATAACGGTTGCGGCGGCGACGTCTGGATTATGCGGAACAAGAAATATCCCGAAATGATTGCGGAAGAAAGTGTCAGTATCAGGGCCGTCAGACGAGTATATCAGGAACTGACAGGAAAGGATGCTTCTGCTTTGACTCCCAAAGATATTTTTGATATTGCCGAAGGAACGGCAGAGGGAGACCGCCAGGCTGCTGTCCGGAGTTTCAATGAATTGGGAGAAATGGCGGGTGATGCCATTATCCGTGCATTGAATATTGTAGACGGTCTGGTGGTGATTGGCGGAGGAGTGGCCGGAGCGGCTAAATACATACTTCCGGGAATCATGAATGAAATGAACCGACAGATTGGCACTTTTGCAGGAACTTCTTTCCCTTGTTTGCAGATGGAGGTGTTCAATCTGGCTGAAAAAGAAGCATTGGATAAATTCTTGGAAGAAAAGGACAAGATGGTGAAAATCCCATTTTCGGAGAGGCAGGTGCATTATGCCTGTCACAAGAAAATAGGTATTGCCGTTTCTTCTTTGGGAGCAAGCAGGGCGGTCGCTTTGGGAGCTTATTCTTTTGCTTTGTCCCAACTTAATATCTTATAATACATGATAACTCTTCTATTAATTCAAATATAAAATATTTTATGAAACAATCTAATCTATTGAACGCGCAATTTGCCCGCCGGCTTTTTGGAACGGTATTTTCGAGTTGGCAATTATTGGCTGTTATGTTGATTGTTTGTATGAATGTGGCTGTTGGTTTCGAACTGCACGCGCAATCTAATACAATCACAGTGAAAGGTAAGGTAATGGCAGACGGAGAGCCCGTGATTGGGGCTACCGTACTGGTGAAAGGGGTATCTACGGGTACGGCTACGGATATGGACGGAAATTTTACACTGAATGTTGCTTCAAAAGCGGTATTGGTAGTTTCCTCAATTGGATATGAAACACAGGAAGTTCCGGTGAACGGTCGTACATTGATTAATGTGGTGCTGAAGTCGGACGTGGTTGCGTTGAAAGATGTGGTAGTAGTGGGCTACGGCGTACAGAAGAAAGTGAATCTGACAGGAGCTGTTTCTTCTCTTTCAACGGACGAATTGGAAGGAAAACCTATTGCCAACGTTCTGGAGGCTATGCAGGGAACTACTCCCGGTTTGGTTATCCAGCAGGGAACTTCTACACCGGGTAGTGTACCTTCTATAAACATCCGCGGATTGAATACGATGAATAATAATGATCCGTTGGTGATAATTGATGGAATTGAAGGATCGCTGGCTAATTTGAATCCGGCAGATATTGAACAAGTTTCTATTTTGAAAGATGCTTCTTCTACAGCGATTTACGGTTCACGCGCTTCCAATGGTGTAGTGCTTGTAACTACAAAGAAAGGAAAAGCCGGTAAGGTGGAAATTTCCTATGATTTTATGTATGGTGTTCAGCAACCTACCTCACTGCCTAAAATTGCGGATTCATGGGTATATGCGGAATTATATAATGAAGCGGCGGTTAATTCGGGAAGAGCGGCAAAATTCACTCCCGAACAGATTGCACAATATCGAAATGGCGGCCCGAATGTGAATTGGGTGAAAGAACTGTATAACCGCAATTCTCCTCAAAGTTCACACAGTGTTTCAATGACAGGAGGAAATGACCAGCTGTCTTATATGGCTTCTCTGGGATATTTAGATCAGAGCAGTATGTTCAAGGGACCGGACTATGGCTACAAACGCTACAATGCCCGTTTGAATGTAAGCCATAAGGTGACGAAGAATTTTACGTTGAATCTGACTTCACAGTTTGCCCGTAATGATATTAAAGAACATGCTTACTGGACAGAATGGATTATTGAGCAGGCAAACCGTATGCCGGCGATTTATCCGATCAAAAATGAGGATGGCAGTTATAATTATCCTGCCGGAAGTAACTCAAACGGTTTGCAACGTTTGGAAGAAGGTGGTTATCGCCAGAATGTGAATGATGAATTGTTGGGAACCATACGAGCTGAATGGGAAGTATATAAAGGATTGAAACTGATCGGAAGTGCCGGTGGACGCGTGTGGAATAATAAATTGCATGAAAACCGGAAAGCTTTTGAAGGTACGGGAGATTCGGAAAACAAGTTGACCGAACAATTCTACCGCTCTAAGAATATCACTACCAATCTGATGGTGACTTATAATACGAAGATAGGAAAGCACTCTATCGGTGGATTACTGGGTTATGCTTATGAAGGTTTCTCTGAAAAACAATTCTCTACCAGTCGCTTGACGGAAGATTCTAAATACGACATTTTTGTAGGTGATTTGAGTGGTGATAAGGTAAGTAATACAGGTTCGGGAAGTGATTGGGCTATCTATTCCGGTTTTGCAAGAGCCACTTACAATTATGATGAGAAATATTTACTGGAATTTAATATCCGTAATGACTACTCTTCTTATTTTGCTAAAGGAAACCGTTCGGGAGTCTTCCCTTCTTTCTCTGCAGGATGGCGTATTTCGGAAGAAAAATTCTGGTCTGTATTGAAACCGTATGTTCCTTCTCTGAAAATCAGAGGTTCTTGGGGATTGGTAGGTAATAACCGGATTGGTGCTTATCAATATATGCAAACGGTGTCTGTAACTAACGGTATCAGCTTCGGAGATAAACTGGCACAGACTGCTACATTTGCTTCTGCAAATCCCGATCTGAAGTGGGAAACTACCCGTATGGCTAATATCGGTTTTGAATTGGGATTATTGAATAATGACTTGAATATTACTTTTGACTGTTTTAATAACCGCACAAAAGATATTTTGGTGAATTTACCGGTTCCCGGACTGTTTGGTAATGGTGCGCCTATTCAGAATGCTGGTAAAGTAGAAACGAGGGGATGGGAGTTGTCAGTGAGCTATCGCTTGAAGACTGGCCCAGTAGTGCATAACTTCTCCGGAAATATTTCGGATAGCTTTAATGAAGTAATAGATACACGCGGTACGGAAATTATCGGTGGTTCGGATGTACAGACCATTATTAAGGAAGGTTATCCTTTGTATTCTTATTATGCATATCGTTCAGACGGATTTTTCCAGAATGAGGAAGAATGTCAGAAAGGACCGCACCTGGAAGGCATTACACCGAAACCGGGAGATATCCGCTATCTGGATAAAAATGGCGATGGTGTGATTAAACCGGATGATGACCGCTTTATCGTAGGTAATGATTTTCCGAGATATACTTTCGGCTTTACTTATGGGCTGGAATATAAAGGCTTTGATTTCTCGATGATGTGGCAAGGAGTGGGAAGACGTAACAAATGGATGCGTGGTGAATCTGTTGAGGCTTTCCATAATAATAATGAAGGTCCGGTAATGGATTTCCATCAGGATCGGTGGACTCCGAATAATCCGGATGCTACTTATCCCCGTCTGACAATGGGAGCAGAATCGGCTAATAATGCTGCAAAATCAGATTTCTGGATTCAGGACGCTAAATATTTGCGTCTGAAAAATGCGCAGATCGGATATACTTTCCCACAGCAATGGATGAAAAAACTCTATGTCAAGAATTTGAGAATTTTTGCCAGCGTGCAGAATCCGTTGACTTTCACGAAGATGAAAGGTGGATGGGACCCGGAATATACCGGAGACGGCAGTGGTCGTGCTTATCCTGTGGCAAGAGTATATTCATTTGGACTTAATGTTAAATTTTAAACTGTACCGTGATGAAAACAACTATAAAGAATTTGATTTTATCTGCTGTTTTGGTGGTGGGCGGTGCCTCTTGTGTTGACTTGGATACGGCACCGTATGACAGAGAAACGGACTTGACCTATTGGGAAGAAGATCCTGAAGCAGCTGTCAAGGCGTTGAATAATTGCTATACGTATTTGGGAAATATGGACGAACAGCTTTACAGTGAAGCTATGACGGACAATGCATACACCAAACAACCCAATGATTTTACACAGAACATTGGCAATGGTTCATATTCTACGGCGGATGCCTATGTGAAAAAGGTGTGGGACGGACGTTATACGGGTATCCGTATGTGCAACCAGTTGCTCGAAAATATTGACCGGGTTCCTGATTTAGATCCGGAATTGAAGAAACGTTATATCGGTGAGGCTAAAGTGCTTCGTGCTTATAATTATTATGAATTGTATACGAAGTTCGGAGATGTACCTTATACAACGAAAGTGCTTTCTATTAAGGAAAGTATGTCTATCGCACGTACTGACAGAGCTACTGTCATTGCTAATATGTTGGCGGATCTGGATGAAGTGATTAACGGTAATTACCTGCCGACTTCTTATGATGCGGATAATAAAGGAAGGATTACCCGTTGGGCAGCAATGGCTATCAAAGCTAAAATCTATCTGTTCGAAGGTAACTGGACGCAAGTGAAAAATATCACGTCTACTATTATGACGGAGGGAGGATTTACGCTCTTTGGCAGTTATGCAGGACTGTTTGAAATAGCTAATGAATATAATTCAGAAGTAATTCTGGATGCACAGTATCGTCCGACCAGTCGTGAACATCAGATGATGTATGCTTTCCTACCACCTTCATTGGGGGGATATTCCCAGCTTTCTCCTTTACAGGAATTGGTAGACAGCTATATTATGTTGGATGGAAAGACAATCAAAGAAACAGGAACCTCGTTTGATGAAAGTCATCCGTATGCTAATCGTGACCCGCGTTTGAAAGCAACAGTGATGTATACCGGGAACTCATATACGTTGATTGACGGAACAGAAGTCATTATCAACTGTGAGAAAGGAGAAGGTAAAGATGGATACGGTGTAGGCTCGGATTGTTCGGCTACCGGTTATTATATCAAGAAATACTGGGATAATACGTATCGTGCTACTCTTTATTCCGGTTTGAATCCGATTTTGATTCGTTATGCTGATATTCTATTGATGAATGCGGAAGCATTGGCAGAGTTAGGTGAACTGGATAAGACGGCTTGGGATGCAACTATTAAACCAATTCGTAATAGGGCCGGATTTACACTTGCTTCAGCATTGGAATTTCCGGAAGGAGCTTCTAAGGATAAACTGATTGAGATTGTACGGAATGAACGTCGTTCGGAACTGGCATTGGAAGGTCATCGTCATAAGGATATTATCCGTTGGAGAATTGCGGACGATGTATTGAACGGATGGTGCCACGGATTGAAAACGAATGAAGTGGTAGGTACAGATAACGGATACGTTCGGGTTGAAAACAGAACCTTTAATGCAAATAGACATTATTTGTGGCCTATACCACAGGCTGAACGTGACTTGAATGGTAATTTGGAACAGAATCCGAATTGGTAAATGGTTAAACGACTCAAAAAGGAACGATTATGAAAAAGATATTATTAATATGTTCAGTGTTTCTGGCAATGGTATCCTGTCAGGAAGATTATGAATTGAATGCGGATTTTGCAGTCCCTACGGAATTGAATTCCCCTGCCTCTATCCAGTTGGATGTGTCATCTTCAGTACCTGTTGTGCTGTCGTGGTCCGGAGGCGGTGCGGCAGACGGCGGAATTGTATTGTACGAGGTTTTGTTTGACAAAGCAGACGGAGACTTTTCAAAACCATTGGCTACAATGAAAAGTGATTTGGGAGCCAATCCAAGTTTGTCGATTACTCATGCGGCTATTAATACGATTGCCAGAAATGCAGGTATTTATCCTATGGGAACAGGGGATATTAAATGGACAGTGACTGCTTCGAAGGGAGGAGTGGTAAAGAAGTCCGATAAGGTGGCTAGTATCACTGTGACTCGTGGAGAGGGAATTGATAATATTCCGGCAGAATTGTATTTGTATGGTTCGGCTACGGAGAATAGTGGACAAGGCGGAATTCCGTTCCGTTGTGTAGAAGAGGGAGTTTTCCAGATTTATACAAAATTGTCTGCTGGAAATATCTCATTCAAGTCTGCTACGACAGGTGAAACATTCAGTTATTATATTGATGATAGTTCGAAGTTGAGAGAGGGTGATGGTGAAACGGCAGTAACTGCTTCCGAAGAGGTAACCCGTCTGACTGTAAACTTTAATACAATGGCTATGACAACAGAAAAAATAGGCTCTTCTGTTCGTTGTATTTGGGGAGCGACATTTGGTGATATAGCCGTATTGGAATATGCTGGTAACGGTAAATTTGTAGGAGAAGGTGATATTCGTTTCCTTGATCCTGCCAAGCCGGAAACTGGGGCTCCTGATTGGTTGACTTGGATAGAAGAACGTTACTACTTTTTAGCTCAAGTGAATGGTGGTGATATGTGTTGGGGTAGAGGTGATGGCGTGAGTGCCGAACGTCCGGTAGGTGGAGAACCCTCTTCTTTCTATGCTTTGTACGAGTTCCAATGGAGTCAATGGGAACACCTTTGGAAAATGAAAGGTAGTCTGGATTATACGCACGCGACTATTACTATCGATACAAATGCGGATGGATTAATGATACATACATTTACTAATGTGACTCCGATTAATTAATAAAACTAAGTTATGAAAAAGATAAAGACTATTTTAGCTATTCTTCCGGCACTATTATTCTCCTGTGCCGGAGATGACGTAGAGAAATATATTCCGCCTACACCGATTGCTCCGTCAGAACCCGGAGAGGAAGTCGTTTATCATAAACGCGCTAAAGAGCAGTTTGATTTGATTAATCAGTGTTATCGGATCAATAGCGGGGCGACAGAAGGATTGTATAATGAAAATTATCCCAAGAAAGATACTGATAATCCGGCTTCTTTCTTATGGCCGTATGACGGACTGGTATCAGGAGTCGCAGCTTTACATTCTTTGGGCTATGATGTGAATTATGCGACTATGGTTGACCGCTTTGAAGTTTATTATTCAACTCCCGCTGGAGCTGTGGGTGCTTATGGTTCTCAAACTAATGGTACTACCGGTAGTGGAACGCGTTTTTATGATGATAACTCTATTGTAGGGATTGAATTGGTAGAGGCTTTTAATTTGTTAAATAATCAAGACTATTTGACAAAGGCCAAAAGAATCGTAGCATTTTTGCAAGAAGGTGAAGATGATACATTTGGAGGAGGTCTTTGGTGGAATGAGGATCAGAAGGGACAGCAGGGAGTTGGTGATTCTAATAAGCCTACGTGTGCCAATGGATATGCAACACTATTCTTACTTGAATATTATTCAGTATGTCCCCAAGAGGAAAAAGCAGATGTTTTGGCTTTGGCAAAACGTTTATATGCTTGGACGTTGAATAATCTGCGTGATCCGGAAGATGGTTGCTACTGGAATGATAAACAAGCAGACGGATCTATTAATAAAACAAAATGGACTTACAATACTGGTGTAATGATTTCTAATGGAGTCCGTTTGTATAAGATAACGGGTGAACAGACCTATCTGGATAGTGCCATTGCTTCTTCTGATGGTGCATATAATTATTTTGTACGTCCGCTTAACGGACTGGCTCTGGCTTATCCCGATCATGACCCGTGGTTTACAACCAAATTAGTTCGTGCATTTATTGATATTGAACCTTATTACAAAAATGCAGGTAATTATATCAAAACATTCATCAACTTCCTGGATTATGCATACGAGAATGCTCGTTTGTCAAGCGGACTGTTTTATGAAGATTGGACTGGAACAGACCCGAAACGGGCTGAACAGTTGTTGATGCAGGATGCTGCACTAGAATCTCTGGGAATTATAGCTTTGTATAAAGGGGAAACTGTGACGGAAGAATAGTGTATGAATGGTAAAATTAGAAATATAGTTTTATTTGTATCAGCGGTATCCATGCTATTCTCTTGTGCAGGAGAGCCCCAAGTGACTCCGAACAAAGATAAGGCGGAAGAAATGTTTCAACGTGTCTGGGAACTCTATCGGGTTCCCAAATACGGTCTCTTCTCTGAATATTATCCCGGTAGTCATCGTCCTGATCTGACTTATTTTAATGATTCTACCCGACAGGCACAAGAGGTTTCTTACCTGTGGCCTATGAGTGGTGTCTTTTCTTCAGCAGTATTGATGGCTGCCATCGAACCGGAGAAATATACAGTTTATGTTGATTCGATGGTGATGGCGATGGAACATTATTATGATACAACACGCGTTCCTTTCGGTTATCAAGCTTACCCTGTTCAATTTGGGAAAGTAGACCGTTATTATGACGATAATGGTTTGGTAGGTATTGATTACATTGATTCTTATCTGGTAACTAAAAATCCTCATTATCTGGAGAAGGCGAAACAGGTATTGACCTTTATTTTAAGTGGTTGGGATGAGAACTTTGAAGGAGCTGTTTCCTGGCTGGAAGGAGTGAAGGATCAGAAACCAGCCTGCTCTAATGGAAAAGCGATGGTGTTGGCTTTAAAACTGTATGAAGCGACTAAAGACAATTACTATCTGGAGGTAGGAAAGAAATTCTATCATTGGATTGATAAATATCTGAAAGATCCTGAAAGGGGAGTGGTCTGGAACTCATGGCTTACGACGACTTCGGCTGTATGCCCGGATTTGTATACTTACAATACAGGTACTTTGCTACAAGCAGCTGTAGCTTTATATAATTATACAGGTGAACAGGCGTATCTGGATAATGCTAAATTTTTAGCGGAGGGAAGTTACAAAGTGTTCTTTAAATACACGGAAGAAGGTATTCCCTATATTGCCGATTTGCCTTGGTTTAATCTGGTCTTGTTCAGAGGATATCACGATCTGTACAATGTTACGGGAGATCCAAAATATGTGGATACAATGATAAAAGGGCTGGATTATGCTTGGGATCATGCACGCGATCAGGCCGGATTGATGTATCATGACTGGACAGGCCGGACTGATGAAAAACGCCGACCGAAATGGTTGTTGGATGCTTCGTGTGTACCTGAATATTATGCACGTGTGGCGATGATTAAAGGAGAAGTTAAAACAGAAAAAATAAATAAATGATGAAATTGAAATGGATAGGTAGCCTGTTGATTCTGGCAGGTATCGTAGGGTGCAAAACACCTGATCGTCCCAATCTGGTAGAGTATGTGAATCCGAATATTGGTACGGTTCATAGTCGGTGGTTTTTCTATACTCCGGCTGCCGAACCTTTCGGTTTAGCTAAGCTGGGTGCATCTACAAACGGCACGTACGGAAATAATCAAGGTTGGGAGGCTGTAGGTTATGAGGACGGTCATACTTCTATTGATGGTTTTCCCTGCCTGCACGAGTTTCAGATAGGAGGAATTTCACTGATGCCTGTTACGGGAGAAGTGAAAACGAACCCCGGAAAGCTGGAAGAACCGGATAAAGGTTTCCGTTCCCGCTTTGATAAGAAAGATGAAACTGCACGTCCGGGATATTATTCTGTGTTATTAAAGGATTATCAGGTAAAGGCTGAACTTACTGCTACGGCTCGTGTCGGATTCCAACGTTATACATTCCCGGAATCGGAGAGTGCTCATATATTGTTTAATATCGGCAATCGCCAGGGAGAAAGTGGAGCTGTGCGTGATGCGTACATCAAACAGGTAGACGGAAATACTATCGAAGGGTATGTAATTACAGAACCGGAATATGTGAAGAAGTATCAGGCGGGTGCTTCGGTTGCCATGTATTTTTATGCTAAATTGGACCGTGCGCCGGAATCTGTCGAAGTTTTCTATCAAGATAGTGCTTTGATGGCTCGTAATGAAATAAAAGGGCCAGGTGCTATCATGTGCCTGAATTATAAAACAAAGAAAGACGAGATAGTCAATGTAAAAATAGGTTTATCGTATACTTCCATAGAAAATGCGAAAGTGAATTTGGAATCGGAGGCGAAAGACTTGACTTTTGATGAGGCTATGAAAGCGACTACGGATAAATGGAATGAGTCTTTGAGCCGTATCTTGGTTTCCGGAGGTACGGAAGATAGTAAAATCAAATTCTATACCGGGTTGTATCATGCATTATTGGGTAGAGGGCTTGCCAGCGATGTCAACGGAGCTTATCCTAAAAATGACGGTACCATCGGTCAGATACCTTTGACTAAGGATGGTAAACCGGAATATAATCACTATAATACGGATGCGGTTTGGGGAGCTTATTGGAATCTGACTTCTCTTTGGGCATTGGCATATCCGGAATACTATAATGACTTTGTAAACAGTCAGTTGCTGGTGTATAAGGATGCCGGTTGGCTAGGGGATGGTATTGCTACCAGCAAGTATGTTTCCGGAGTGGGAACCAATATGGTGAGCATCACTTTAGCAGGTGCTTATAATAGTGGAATTCGTAATTTTGATGTGGAAACAGCTTATCAGGCAGCCTTGAAGAATGAATTAGGCTGGGAAAGCCGCATTGAAGGGGCAGGTAAGATGGATGTGAAACAGTTTGTAGAAAGAGGGTATGTGCCTTATGAGAACAGTGTTCATTTCGGTACACATCCGGAAGGTTCGAGCTTCTCCGTATCTCACACATTGGAATACAGTTTTAGTGCTTATGCAGTGGCTCAATGGGCCAAAGCTTTGGGGCGTACGGAAGATTATAAGCGTTTGATGGAGCTTTCTGCAGGTTGGGAAAAGTTGTTTGATGATTCGCTGAAGATGATTCGTCCGAGAGTACCCAATGGTGAGTTTATTGATAACTTTAATCCATTGGAATCATGGAGAGGTTTTCAGGAAGGAAATGCGATGCAATATACTTTCTTTGTACCGCAGAATCCGGCTCGTTTGATTGAAAAAGTCGGAAAAGATGAGTTTAACAACCGGTTGGATTCTATCTTCACAGAAGCCCGTAAGTCGATCTTTGGTGGTGGGAAAGTAGTAAATGCTTTCTCTGGTTTACAGAGTCCTTATAATCATGGAAACCAGCCCAGTCTTCATATTTCATGGTTGTTTAATTTCTCGGGTAAACCTTACTTGACGCAGAAATGGACGCGTTTGATCTGTGATGAGTTTTATGGAACAAATGGAGAACATGGTTATGGTTACGGTCAGGATGAAGACCAGGGGCAGTTAGGAGCCTGGTATGTGATGGCAGCAATGGGATTGTTCGATGTACAGGGTGGTTCTTGTGAACGGCCGACTTTCCAGATGGGTAGTCCATTGTTTGATAAGATTGAAATCAAACTGAGTCCGGTAAATGCAACAGGAAAAACGTTTGTAATTGAAACGACGGGTAATACACCGGACGCATATTATGTACAGTCGGCTACACTGAATGGTAAGCCATTGGAACAGTGTTGGTTGTACCGGGATGAACTCTATAAAGGTGGGACATTGAAACTCACAATGGGAAATCAGCCGAATGAGAAATGGGGAGTGGAAAATCCGCCTCATTGTTCTGAATAAACAGTTTATTTTCCTCGGTGTCGATGTTGCTTGGCAGGACACCGGGGATTTTATATTTTATAATATAGTGGGTTAAACATGAAAACACAAAATTCTATTTATGCCGCCCTTCCCGTTCTTTTCGGGTTCTTTGTAATGGGCTTCTGTGACATAGTCGGTATTTCGTCCGATTATGTTCAACGTACTTTCAACTGGTCTCCCGTGATGACGGGATTTGTTCCTTCATTGGTTTTTATCTGGTTCCTGTTTTTAGGTATTCCTGTTGGAAATCAGATGAACAAATGGGGACGTAAAAATACGGTCTTGCTTAGTATGGGAATAACGGTAGTGGGGATGCTGCTGCCATTAGTCGTTTATAACAGTGTGACTTGTATGATAGCTTATGCTCTTTTGGGAATTGGCAATGCTATTTTACAGGTTTCGCTGAATCCGTTATTGAGTAATGTGGTAACCAGCCAACGTTTGCTGACAAGTAGTTTGACGGCAGGACAAGTGATTAAAGCTGTGTCTTCTCTCGTCGGACCGGAGATTGTGTTGCTGGCTGTAGCACACTTTGGAGATGACAAATGGTATTATTGTTTTCCTATATTGGGCTTTATCACGTTATTATCTGCTATTTGGCTGATGGCTACGCCTGTTAAACGGGAAGATTTCAGTGCCGCAACCCAACAACTTTCTATCAGTGATACTTTTTCTTTGTTGAAGGATAAAACGATTCTGTTGTTGTTTCTGGGTATCTTTTTTATTGTGGGAGTAGATGTTGCTACCAACTTTATCAGCTCTAAACTGATGGCGGAACGATTTGACTGGACGGCAGAACAAGTGAAGTTTGCCCCACAGGTTTATTTTTTAAGCCGTACGGTAGGTGCTTTGCTGGGTGCTTTCTTGTTAGCCCGTATTGCTGAAATGAAATATTTCCGTGTGAATATTGTTGCCTGTATTTTCTCTTTGCTTATTCTGGCCTTTGTAAAAAATGATATGGTGAATCTGATTTGTATCGGTGCTGTCGGCTTCTTTGCCTCATCCGTATTTTCTATCATTTATTCGATGGCTTTACAGGCAAGGCCTGAAAAAGCAAATCAGATTTCCGGTTTGATGATTACTGCTGTTGCTGGTGGCGGAGTAGTTACTCCGGTGATTGGGTTTGCCATTGGAACAGTAGGTGTTATTGGAGGTGTTTTTGTTACTTTAGCTTGTGTGTGTTATTTGACTTATTGTGCTTTTGGGGTGAAGACCGCGAAAGCATAGTATTATTGCGGAGAAGATGCTATCTTCGCCCGAATTCTACTTAGTGACTGCGGAGTTATCCACAAGTAAGACGCAATATGTTTTAAAGGCACATATTGCAATAATTCCGGAGTCTCTTTGATAAGGTTGAGATAGCGTTCTTTAGCCCGTGGGCTTCCCGAACTGATAAGCCAGTTCTCCTGTTGAAGAAACTGATGATCCATGAGGCGGAGCCCCAAATTAGCGAGTCCGATGGATGAGGCGAATAGCTGATTCAGAGCTGTTCGGGAAATACAATAGGCCACACTGTCACACATGACCTCAATATTTATTAATGAGTAGGCATTATCTACATAACCCCAGACGGAGAAAGCAGCTTCTCCGTCTGAAGCAAACCAGATGGTAGTGTCCACTCCGTCTTTATGATAATAGGCTCGCCATATTCCTGTCTTGATAAAATAAAGATTACAGTTCTTTGTCCCCTCGCGTACTATTAAATCTCTCTTTTTGAAATGTACCTCTTCCATACAGTTCAGTAGAGACTGTACATCGGTTTCTGATACCTTGTATCTATCGCAAAGTTTTTCAATGAATGTTCTCATATTGCAAAGATACTTATCGTCGGCAGACAATGAAACGATCTTTCAAATAAATTCCGAAAATATAGAAAGTAGTTAATAACTCTGCCAATGGTACGGCTAGCCAGATACCCGGTGTACCCAATACCGGAGGGAGCGCAAAGAATCCGATCAACATAAACACTACTCCCCGGAGAAGGGTGATAATTGTTGCCCGCTGACCTCTTTCAACGCTTTGATAATAACCAATGCCAATCATGTTGACGGCAAAGAATATGAATCCTACTCCGAAATAAGGAAGCCCGTTTACTGCTATATCGAATGCAGCGTAGCTGCGGTCAATGAATAGCGAAACAATGTCTTGACAGCATAGTACGGTAAGAATGAAAAAGCTGATACCGCAGATTAAAGCAGTCCGAATGGCGAGATGCAGCGTCTTTCGTACACGTTCGGGTTGTCCGGCTCCGAAGTTGTAGCTGATAATCGGTTGTGCGGATTGTGCAATGGCATTATAGACCATGAAGATGATAGGGAAGAAGTAACAGGCAATACTAAATGCTGCCACTCCGTCTTCACCGAGATGGCGGATAAAAACGTAGTTTCCCAGAAACATCATACAGGCAATGGATGCTTCACTGATAAAAGCAGAACTTCCCAGTTTAATCATATAACCGATGTTGCGAAGAGTCAGTAACAGACTTTTGATACTTAACTTTATCCGGCATAGATGGAGGGTACGAGAGAAACGGAGGAGATAAATCAGTGTCATCAACCCTCCCACAACAGTCCCCAGACTGGTGGCAAAAGCTGCTCCCATCATTCCCCAACCGAATTCGAAGATGAATATATAATCCAGTATGATATTGAGTATGGCTGCAACCGCATTACACATCATGGCATAGGTGGGCGAACCATCCAGGCGGATGCAGAACATTCCTATATTTAATACTTCGTAGAATACGAGAAAAGGGATGTACCATGCCATATATTCTACGGCTAACGGCAACAATCGGTCCGAACTACCCAATAATTTGGCTAATGGCTCTATAAAATAAAGACACAGAGCAGACAGGATAAGTATGAGCAATGCGGAAAAAGCAATTGCCTGAGTGATATTAAGACTTGCCACTTTGCGTTTTCCCTGAGATAAATGAATGGAAGTCACCACCGAAGCTCCCACTCCGAACATCAGTCCGATACCCGCTGCAATCATAAAAAGCGGTGCAGTGATATTTACTGCTGCCAGTGCATCACTTCCAATTCCTTTTCCTACAAATATACCGTCCGTAATAACGAACAGCGCCGAGAATACCATCCCAAGTACCGTAGGAATTAGTAACTTACGGAACAACGTGGAGATGTTCATACTGCCGAAATCAATACTATCTTTCATAACTTTCTACCTTTGTCGTTGAAAATGGCGACAAAGGTAGGGTTATGAGAGGAGATAAAAATTACCAAATGGTAATTTTTATCTCTATATTTAATAGGGAAAAGAATCTCTTATGTATATTCTATCAATTATTTGAGCATGTTGAAATCCTTTATTCCAAAAACTTCAGTGGATATTTCACCCAGCCAACCGCTTTTACTATTAACACCCACTTGTACTTTGATAAAATCAACGTACTTCAGGTTTGCGTCCTTACCGTCGAAAGTTACAGCATGGGATATCTTGAAATGATTGTCAGACGGTCCGGCATTATAGTTGTCATCATCTGTCAGACGATCAATGGCGCTGAAATTATCAGCATATCCCCATTCATAACTATCATTTACCCAATAAGTACCATTACCGGATTGATCGTAATTACGCTCTTTCAGGCGAGTACCTCGCAAAGTATATTGTTTCTCCTTTACCCAGGCGGGATAATAATAATCTTGCCGGTGAAAAGCGCCCAGATAATCAATAGACCCACTTTGACCATGATTGTCTGTCCATGGGGTGGGAAGCTGAATACCGGTTGGTTTATGATAGGTGACGGCATAATCCTGCCAGGTTTCGGCTTTCCCATATTCGGATCCGCGCAATTCATACCAAGTGTCATTAGGTAACCCATCACCATTTTCGTCCTGCATTACCCATACAATTCCCGGTTCTGACGAACCATCAAAAGCATTTCCTGTAATAGCGATGTTGTAATCTCCATCATTCACGATGCTATGATCGAATCCAACGATGATGTATCCACCGAATCCGCCTAGGGAAACATAAGCCGTCTGATTGATTCGTTCTTCTGCATAGGTACAGGCTTCTGCCATAGTTGTTGTGGTATGGTTCTCATTGATGAATTGACCGGGAGCCGGTAAATATTCATATACTTTGTTCATTGATGCAGAACTTGTGGCGCTAATCTTGCGCTGGTATGTTCCTGCGGGAGGGCAAACATTGATTTTTAATGTTTGCGTAGCGAGTATATATGAGTTCCTCATTTCTACCTTTACCGTGTGTTCTCCCTGCTGCCCGGATGTAAACAGATAAGTCTCATTTTCTCCGGATTGCACTTGTTCATTGTCCACAGTCCATGTATAGACTGCATCCAGTGCATTATTCACGTCAACCGGTTTGATACGGATAGTTCTGCCGACTGACATGTTATATTCCGTTTGCAGGAATGTCCAGCTGAAATCTACTTGATCCGGTGAACAAACTTCTACTTTGAAAGTTACTTCGTCATCGCCATCTTCATTGTGAGTAGCAAAACGAACCTGATATTCGCCAAGTTCGGTTGTGGGGAGAGTACAGGTTAATTCGCTCGAAATATCTTCACCGTTTATTTGCCAGGAGTAACTGGTTTCCAGAAAAGAATCTACTATGGGTGTAATGGTTAGTTCAGAGCCTTGAAGCACTTTGAAACCTTTGTCGGCATCCGCAATAGAGATAGTCGGTACATCAAGTTGAAAGACATCGATACGTATCTCTTTTTCTGTTGTCCCTCCGGCATTGGTGGCAGAAATCAGAATGAAATACCTGCCTGCTTCATCGGCTGAAAATGTCAGGGTGGAAGCGGTACAGATACTCTTTCCATCTATTGTCCAGTTAAAGGTCGTTTCCGAATCGGTATTTTCATAAACAGGAGCGATGGTTATCTCTCGACCAATTTTTGTTTTATAGATGGGGGATTCTTCTTTCAGGGTAATGACAGGAGCGGAAAGAAGAGGAGAGTCCTCCTCTTCTTTCACGCATGATACTAATGCTAACAGAACAAATAAAAGAAGTATAATATGTTTCATTAGAATCTCACTGCTACGTCATCATAAGCAAAATAGGCGGGTTGGCTGAAACCATATCCGTTATCATTACTTCCAGTGACATTAAAGTCTATTTTGACCACTTTGCCTAATGCGGATAAATCCCATTTTGTCCATTCAAGTATATTACCTTCGGCTCCAACCAGATAAAATTCCGGACGCGCAGCTACTTCATTTCCATCTTCATCATAACCGATAGCAACCAGTTTCACCCAATCATCTTTGCCTGCGGGTGCGGTCAAACCGTTACCGTTGGCCACACAGTTGGCTAGGTAGGTCGTCATAGTCACATACATGTGGTCAACTACACGAGCAACTCCGTCTCCAAAGTAAATATAGGGTAATGGACCGTTAGCATATCCGGAATTGTCTGCATAGCCGTAATGTACGCAGAAGTTTTTGGAACCATTATGTCCTCCAAAACCTGTTTTTGCATCCTGATAATAAACCGCTAGTTGGTGCTGGAAGTCTCCATGAGTAAGGTCCATATCCAGATAATTGGAAATTGCGTGTCCGCCACCCCAGTATTGGTAATCACCCCATCCGTTAGGAAGTTCGGAAGCAAGAAAAGTATTGTTTGCATCACTCCAGTTATAGAGTTGGTTATTCTTAGGATAAAGTAGTGAGCCACCATATTGTTGGCTGTCAATTAATGATGACCAGTTTCTTTCTCCTACCATGTTAGCATCACCTTTATAATCAACATCCTCGAATGTCAAGAAGTGTGCTTCACGCACTGCTCTTAATTGCATTTTTATTACTTTACCGAAAGCTTTGGACGGAGTGACAAGTATTTTAAGTTCACCATCTTTGACATCATCACCTGAAACTGCCGGAGCTGTGATTCTTAAGTCTTTATCATTAAGAACCGCTGTCCATCCTTGCGGAATAGCAATTAATGTTGCGTCGTCTATATTGGCAGTTGTAAGAAGATACGTCCTTGTTTCATTAGACGAGAACAAGGTATAATCTCTATTGGCAATGTCAAATGTATATGCTTCCCCTTTGGGCAATGTGAACGACGTTCCATCTGCAAGAGTAACTAGTACATGATTGTCATTAACTGTAACAGATTTGAAGAAAGAGTCTCCGTCTTGTCCTTCCGCTTTCACAGGTTTGCCGTCTGTTCCGTTAATACGTTTGGCTCCTTCACCTGTATCAACGGTCCAGTATCCGTCACTGTCAACTCCCATAACTGGAGTTGTACCTGTCACTTTTAACTTGTTAGTTGCATCCGGCAGCCATTCTGTAGTACCGTTGGTAGTAATGGTCCAGTAATATATTCCGTCTTCGTCAGCTTTCACTCCAATCACAGGAGCATCTGTACCATTCTTTCCATTTTTTATAGATACGGTGCTTCCATCACTGAAAGTTAATGTGTAGCCATCAGATGTCTGTTCCGTGTTGGTGATTACTTTCCCTTGATTTAATGCGTCTACCAAACTCTGTAAAGTTGTAATTTCAGAGTTCATTTTCTTGACTGTTGTTTCTAGTGTTTCTACTCGTCCGTCGAGATCATTGACTTTATCCCAGAGATCATCGTCATTGTAGCAACTGCATACCGTAACGACAGTGAGCAGTAAAAATAGAATTTTCTTCATTGCTTTTGTTTTTAATTAGTAATAGTGATATGAATTATTGAATCTCTTTTAGTTTCTTATCTGTAAAGGCAATATGTGCCGGAATATCCCCCGTGATGACTGACCATTTCTTTTTTCCATCCCGGGAGAAACAATATAATGTGCCGGGAGTCACATAGTCTTTGGCATCGGTGACGAAGAATTCACCTGTTTCCGGATTGATTGCTATTCCATAAGGTATCTTGATAGATTTTTCCGTACCATCTGTAATAAAATTGCGGGTATCAGTTTTCTTTGTTTTTGTATTATAAATAGCGTAAGAGACTGTCCAACTGTTGGTGTAATAACTCCATTCTGTACTGTATACATACAGTGAATCTCTGCAAATGGCCATTTCTGTATTGGGAAGAAGCGGTAATTCTTCGATTACTTTATCGGTATTGGAATCTATTACAAATGTTTCGGAGTAAGTGTCATAATAATCTCCCCGGGATGAGACATAAATATTTCCGTATTGGTCTAATTCCATTCTATGCAAATTGATTCCCACATCAATGGTTTTGATAACTTTGAATGTGTTCAAGTCGATGACGGATACCGTACGGTCATAATTAGGTACGCGATATCCGCCGGAGTTGGCTACATAGAGTTTGTTGCCCACAATCACCATTTCTTCCGGCTGGTAGCCGACCACACAGGTATCCTTGACAGTCAGTGTGGTAGTGTCAACACGTGCTACATACCCCAGTCTGGCGTTAGGATCTATTTTGACAGGGCCTGCATACGAACTGACGTATGCATATTTATCTTTAAAGACGATATAACGGCAATTAGGTATGGAAATTTGCGTGATGTGTTTTGCTGTTTCTACATTCATCACTTCTACGAAATGAGAACAGTTGATGATGGCATATAACTTATTTCCATAGATTTGGATATCATTTCCCACATCCCCCAATTCTTGTACGACTCCCGGGTTCCGTTCCGCATAGATATTCTTATGATAGATACCGGTTTCGTAATCAAAGTAATCAAGGGTAGCCTTGTTGCTTCCCATATTTCCTTCATTGAGTAGAAAGAAACCTTTGACAGAGGTACCGCTTACTCCGGGGGTAACTTGGTTGGGAGTTGACGGAATAATGCGTTCATCTTCGCGACAAGAAGTCGACAGAAGAACAAAACAGATAATGATGGATAGAACAGATATTCTCATAACATGACGTTTAATTTGATTTTAAAACTTGTACCGGGCATAGGATAGCATTGCACTACATCATATTGCTGATTGAAGATATTATTAATTTCTGCCGTTACACGTATTCCCGTTTTCCCCCATTGAAAAGTTTTAGATAGGGAAAAATCGTGGGTATACCAGGGCTGTGCGTAGTTCTCCGGGATATTGGCGACTGCTTCATAACGTTCACCTGTATAAATGAAACTATAGTTACAGGACCATGTTTGGTAACTTCCATTGAGGATGATGGAACCTCCATGCCAAGGTATATAAGGAATCTGGCCTCCATACCATTCACTGGTAGGATCGGTAAAATCCTGTGCCTTTTGATAGGTGTAATTGAAGAGAGTGCTAAGTTCCACCTTTCCGAAGCCCCATTCTCCTCGTATGGCTGCGTCTAATCCCCGAATTTCCACATGTCCGAGATTAATCATAGTCCAACGGAACTGGTTGGAGGTAGGCATGGCAATGATTTTATCATCTACTTCATTATAGTAACCATCTATTTGTAAGTCCAGGCTTTTCAGCCAATGGTTATTCCAGGTGTGAGAGAAAGTGATACCCACATCGTATTGAGTGGTATATTCTGGTTTTAAGTCCTTATTGCCTATAAAAGTATAATACAAATCATTGAGAGTCGGCATGCGAAAGACTTTCTTATAAAAGGCCCGTACATTCAGAGGGAGCTTGGTCAATGGTTGCCAGGTGGCTATGACAGACGGAGTGTATTTGTTTTTGGTGCCTGCATTGGCTCCTTTGGTACGTGTATTGTCGTCGACATGAGTATATAACAGGCTCGCCTGCAACATGAGGCGGTTGAAGTCAAAGGACGTGGCAGCAGAAGTCAGGATTGTATTACGGGTTGGATAGACAAAATCTATGAGATCGGCCCGTAATGTATTCCATTGAAAATCGTTGGATAATGACATACTCCACCAGGGATAGATGGTGAATAAATGGGCGGCCGAAGCATAGATTTCTTGCTGTCGGTAGTGATTGTCTACATACATGGTGGTGACATCCAGTCTGGGATCGGATAAATAGTGGAGATAGTCATAAGCATATTTTCCGTTGGCTAGCAGACTGTACCAAGGCTTAAAATAGTTTTGAAAAGATCCTTGCACAAACAGATTGGTATCCCATTGCCGGTCCTGATGGCGAAACTTACCCGGTTCTTCTCTTACCGCAGCTCCGGGGTATCCCCGTTCCGAGTTGTATAGGTATGCTTTGGCTTTCCATTCTCCTTTGGGGACTTTTCCGAAGAATGCATTCTCCAAACGTAACATTCTTACGTCTCCATTTTGACGAACAGCTGTTGTGTCGTAACCATCTTTCTTGGCGTATGTGAATTTATATCGTCCTGATGTATACATATACTCCGTACTGATGGAACTGCTTATTCGTTCGTTGAAACGGTGTTCCCAAAGTAGTGACGGATTGATGGTGGAGAATGAACCGCCTTTCACCCCGATGTTCAGATTGTTTTTCTTTTCCCCTTTGAATATGGGCTTTCGTGTCTGCATATATATGGCACTTGCGGAACTATAATCTTTGGCAGGTTGGAAGATGGCACTTTTTTGACCATTATACAGTGAAATGACTTCCATATTATCTAATGAAAACCGGCCTAGATCGACGACTCCATTTTGCGCATTTCCTAATTCAATACCATCATAAAATACTCCGACATGATGACTGCCCATACTTCGTATATTGACGGTTTTTAGTCCTCCAATACCTCCGTAATCTTTTATCTGTACTCCGGAAAAGTAGCGCAAAGCATCAGCAACGGAGTAAACATTGAGCTTCTCCAGTTCTTTGCCGGACAGAATCTGTACAGGAGACATCTTTTTTTGCATCCGGTTGCTGTAGATAGTAACTTCTTTGAGTTTGAGAAGTGTATCAGACAGAGAAGTCTGATGCCGAACCCTGGACTGGGAAATGGCCGGTAATGTGGTAAATAAAGATAGAATCAAACATAATATCCACCGTAAATGGATACAATGCTTATGGTATGAATGGACTTGAATAGAAAGCATGTCTTTTATTTTATAGGTATAAAAAATCCGTTTGTTCAGATCTGAATTCAATCTACACAAACGGACATATAGCTATTATACCAAATAAAAGATAATTGCTTATTTTCTATTTGACTACTACCCGAAATCCCGCAGGTGTAAATCAGAGCATCAAGGCAGGTCTTCTGACTCATCCCATTTTGCAACGCCTTCCCAGATAAACTATCCAGTGACTTTCGTGTTGCAATTTTGCTCTCTGATTACAAGGAGCGGAGATTTACAGCAGCAGGTTCTGTTGCCGGTTTACACGGCATTCCCTTTTCATTCCTTAACAACGTGAAAGTTGTTCAAGGAAACCTTAACGGCACAAAGTTAGAAAGTTTTTATTAATTAGTTTGTTTTATTCTAAAAAAATATCCCACTGACCAATAACAAATATTCCGGCATCTGATTCTGTTTTCCCCATTTGTTAATAATCAATTGGATGGAAAAAGGATATATTAATATGTTATCCCAACGACAGAATCAATATTTGTGCCGTCAATACTCGCAGAAACATGGTGAGCGGATATACCGTAGCGTAACCAACGGCAGGTGCATCACAGGAGGTCAGGTCATTGGAGTAAGCCAATGCCGGCGGATTGGTAGTAGAACCAGCCAGAACCCCGATAAGCGTGAAATAATTCAGCTTGCAATAATACCGTCCTATCAATCCTGTAATCAGAAGTGGCAGGATGGTTATAATGACTCCGTAGCCTACCCATACATATCCTCCGCCATGAATGACTGTGTCTACAAAGCCTTCGCCTGCTCCCAAACCTACGCAGGCGAGGAAGATGGAAATACCGATTTCACGAAGCATCAGGTTGGCACTCATGGTGGTATAAGTAATCAGCTTGTATTTCGGACCGAAACGGCTAATCAGGATAGAAACGATGAGCGGACCGCCTGCCAATCCTAGTTTCACAGGTTGTGGAATTCCGGGAAATGCGAAAGGAAGACTTCCCAGAATACATCCTAAAGCGATACCTATAAAGATAGGAATCAGGTTCGGATGATTTAAGCGTTTCATGGAGTTGCCAAGTACTTTCTCTGCATGGGCAACAGCCAGTTCGGAACCTACAATGGTGACACGGTCTCCCATTTGTAACTGTAATTGTGGAGAGGCTACCAAGTCTACTCCCGAACGATTGACGCGGGTGATGTTTGCTCCGAAGTTATTTCTGATTTTGAGTTGTGAAAGCGTTTTCCCGTTCAATTCCGGTTTAGTAATCAGGATACGGCGTGAAATGAGCTCTTTGTTCAGTTGTTCCCATTCCATTTTGATTTCCTTTCCGAAGAATACAGTGATTGCTTCCACGTCAATCGGGGTAGAGATCACTAATATGATATCCCCTACATGTAGGGTTGTCTCGGAATTAACCAATTCGGTTTCTCCACCTTCGCGGTGTTTGATGCGGGAAATGACAAATTTACGGTTCAGTAACGGGCGGAGTTCTTTAATCTTGATACCGTTTACCGATTCGTTTCTCACCTCGATGGAGATAGGGCGTACAGTAAGTTCCTGAAGATGTCCCAGACCGACTTCTGCATCTTTTTCTTCTTGAGCAGTATTGATGCGCAGGAGATATTTCAAAGCAAGCAGTGAGAGGATGATACCTACTACACCCAGCGGATAACTGACAGCATATCCTAAAGCAATTTCGGGAGCGTCTATACCATTCAAATCACTGTTGGCCTGTTGTGCGGCTCCCAGTCCCGGAGTGTTGGTGACGGCTCCGGACAGAATACCTACCATTGTGGTAATCGGAGTTCCGGTGGTGAAGTGCAGGATGATAGTAATGGTTACTCCTAATACTACTACTAGCATGGCCAGCATATTCAAGGTGAAGCCACCCTTTTTGAATGCCGAAAAAAAGCCGGGCCCCACTTGCAAACCAATTGAGTAAACAAACAGAATCAATCCGAATTCTTTTAGAAAGTGGAGCAGGTGTTCGTCCAGATTCATGTTGAAATGGCCGAATACGATTCCGACAAAGAGTATCCAGGTAACTCCCAGAGATACTCCCCGCACTTTGATTTTTGCAAGGATGATTCCAAACGCTATGGTTAGTGACAGAATCAGTACGGAGTGTGCCACTCCGCCGCCCCAAAGATTGGGGTAACCTTCAAATAAATTTCTTAGAACTTCCATTGTGATTATTATATGATGATATTTAGTTTAGCTAAAAGTACCCCCGGAGAAATCACTTCTGCGGGGATACGCACACATTGAGCATGACGGTCTAATGCCGTCCTTTTGATATTTTAGCTAGAGAGAATTTATCCTCCTTCAATCATTTCCGATGTCATGACTACTCGATTCTTTTTTTACAGTCTGCCGTTTTCCTATCCCACGAGTAAAAACAACTATAAAGGTATGAATGGCAGGTCTTCTGACTGACTCCCTTCCTGATGCCTTCCCGACCTTGACTATCGATACCTGGTCAGTGGTAAAAGTAAATATCAAGAAGTTGAATGGAGTTTCACAGCAGCGGGACTGTCCGGGATTTACACCCGATTCCCTTTTAATTCAGATAGTTGATATGGCTATCTGAAACCAATTCGGGGGCAAAGATAGCGAATTTATATAGGAACCCAAATGAATGCTACCTATTTATTTTATACACAGTCTGATTCTTGTCGGATATCTGTTTGTTTATTTGATGCGTACTCTCATCTCCTGCACATCAAACGTGACGGATTCATTTCGGAAAAGTCTTTCTATATGTCCGCTGGCCACCATTTCCGGAGTAGGCAGCGTGTACATCTGCGGATTATCTATGAGCATGATGGAGTCGCAAAGCGATAAAGCGATGTCGAGGTCATGAGTGGAGAATAAGACACATTTTTTTTCTTCCTGTGCCAGTTTCTTTAAAAGCAAACAGAGCTCGTAGCGGTTAGGTAAGTCCAGGAAGGCGGTCGGCTCATCAAGCAGGATGACGGGAGTATCCTGTGCAAGAGCACGGGCAATCATGATTCGCTGACATTCGCCATCGGACATTTTATCCATTGTCTTTTCTGCATAACCGGACATACCGACTAGCTGCATAGCGTCATCCACCCGCTTTTGGTCTTCCGGTTGCAGTTGGCCGATCCAGTTGGTATAGGGAGCACGCCCTAAGGCTACTACATCTTTACAGCAGAGATTGGCGATGCGTACTTTATCGGTGGTGACAAAGCTGATATTCCGGGCTAATTTTTCCGGTTTCAATGAAGCTATGTTTTTTCCTTGCAGAGTAATTTCTCCTGATTGAGGCTTTTCCAGTCCCATCATAGCACGGAGCAGGGTGCTCTTTCCCGTTCCGTTTCGTCCCAGCAGGGCAACGAGTTGTCCGCCTGTGATTCGGGCATTTACCGTTTCCAACAGCGTGCGCTGTCCATATCCTAATGTCAGTTCTTTAAGTTCTATCATTTGAATCTACGCAAGTTTTTAGCAATTACCCATAAAATAACCGGAACACCTAGCAAGGCGGTGATGCAGTTAACCGGAAGTAGGAACTTCTTGGCGATGATGTCGCAGAGAAGCATGCTGATAAGCCCTGTCAGCATGGTGCCGGGGACCAGTATCCGGTGGTCGGCATTGTTGAATAGCAGTCGTGTGACATGCGGTACTGCCAGGCCGATAAATCCTACCGGACCACAGAAAGCGGTGACCGTTCCTGTCAGCAGTGCGGTAGAAACGAAGATGAACGTGCGTGAACGTTTTATGTTCATTCCCATCGTTCGTGCATAATTTTCACCGAGCAGTAGCAGGTTCAGCGATTTGATACAGGCTACGGAAATCAGTAAGCCGATACATAGCATCGGTATCATAATTCCCAGTTGGGTGACTGTGATATGGCTAAGAGATCCCATTGACCAGAGTGTGAACATTTTCAGTTGTTCGGCAGAACTTAGGTATTGGAGTATCTGAATGATAGCGCCTGCTACGTAGCCTATCATAACTCCCATAATCAGCACACCGAGAATGTTTTTTACTTTCCGGCTGATAATGGCTACTCCCAATAAGATTATGGCAGTTCCTATCCAGCCCGAACCTACGATACCCAGCGACTGAAGAATTGGAAACTCCGCCCATCCAAGTAATGGAGCACCTAGTATGAACAGAGCTACGCCCAGTCCTGCACCGGAACTTACTCCCAGCAGGTAAGGATCTGCCAACGGATTCTGGAATACTGTTTGCATCTGTAAACCGCTAACGGAGAGTGCTATTCCTATCAAAGCCGCTACCACTACCCGTATGAAACGGATAGAAAGGAGAATATTCCGTGTCATTTCGTCACATTCGCCTCCGGTGAGTACAGCCCATACCTTGGTGATAGGAATATATGTATCTCCCGTTGCCATGTCTATCAGTAATAACAGTATGGCAACTATACCCAGTGTAATGAATAAAAAGGGAGTACGTTTATCAGGCTGTTTCATTCCAGGTGTCTGTAATAGTAAAGTGAATCGGATACGAGTTCGGGGTGAAAGATATGAATCAGATCACGCAATACGACGTCGGGACGTACCACTGCAGATTCCCAGTAGTCATTACCTCCTGTCGGTGTTGTTCGTAAATTGTTGTTGTAAACAGTTTTTTCGCGTACAGCTTTGGCGTCTACAAATTTAGGATTGACCGTCTTTAATTCATCCAACGTAGAAGCCATGCCTACATTAATCCAGTAGTCGGCCTTTTGTATCAGTTTGTAAGCTGTTTCCAGTCCGATGGGAGTGGAACTGTTAGAAGTGTTTTCTTTGTAGATGTAATCCGCACCTGCATCAGTTACCAATTGTGCCATGTAACTTTGTGTGGAAGGCATCACCCAACTGTCGTTCCACGGGGTATTGAGCATAACGGTAGGACGTTGCTCTACCGATTCGGTGAGCGCTTTCAAAACTTGATAACGTTTAGGGATTTCACGGAATATTTCGATGCCTTTTTCCCTGCTGTCTGTTAATTCGGCAAGAGCTACCAGCCATTCGGCTTTACCAAGCGGTGATTCCTCCAAATATTCTCCTACATACATATAAGGTATATACAGTTCTTTCAGTTTGTCTGTTACGGCAGTTTGCGCATCTCCGATACCGTATAACAGGACAACATCCGGTTTCAGTCCCAATAATAACTCATAATTCATTTCGGGACCCATGTCCTTGATAGAATCTTTGTGTGCAAGAATATATGGATTGGATACATAGTCGATGCCCGATACTCCGACAATTTTGTCCACTTGACCTAGAGCGTCGAACATGGCGATGTAGGAAGAAGCCATACATACGATACGTTTTGCTCCGGCAGGAATCGTAGGACCGGTAAATCCGGCAGGCGCTTGTTCACCGTTGCGGGAAATGAAATAAGACATTTTCACGTCCTTGGCTCCCTGCCATGGGTTGGAAACCTGAATAAGTGTGCTGGCGGTATTGTCCGCACCCAGAATCTTGAATCCGGTTGCGTATTCAGGTGTATAGACATCCTGTTTGAAAGCCTCGAGAGAAGTCTTCTTGTTGGATATACAACTAGCCAGGAAGAGAAGACATAGCCATGTGAGGATTGAAATAGGAGATTTCATCTTTATTCGTGTATCTTTTAAATGAATAAATAATTTTCGGTGTCTGAAGATTGACATTGCGGGGCAAAGATAAGTATCTTTGGAGATATTCTTTCTTTTTTTATTGCATTTTCTCCGAAATCATTCCTATTTATGTATCTTTGCAAGGTGAATTTTGGTGTCACTTTTCCGATGCTACGGAAAGAGTGGTGAAAAGGGAATCAGGTGAAAATCCTGAACAGACCCGCTGCTGTAAGCTCCGCTGAAGTTTTCCTGCAATACTCAAATCCACTGTCTCGATCATGAAGAGGCGGGAAGGGCGTCAGGAAAATGGAGCAAGTCAGAAGACCTGCCAGAATGAAGTTTTCGATACTTTCCGGGAGTAAGGTTCGAAAAATACTTGAATAATCTGAAGATTAATCTTATAGATAAAATATGAGCAGATATAATAGTATGCGGCTGAAAGGAAAATACTGGCCGGTTGTTTGCCTTTTGTTATTTCTCGTTTCTTGTGGACAGAAGAGTAAAAACAATACGCAGGCAGTCGGAGTGGCGGTTAGCGCCTCTGATTCCTCCCGGATCATTCTTCCGGAATATGCTGAAGGTTTCGAAGTGCAATATGTAGAGGGAGGGTGTCTGGTGACCATTCAGGACCCGCAGAAAGAAAAGGGTAAAGGGGAAATTTATCAGTATGCGTTTGTCAGGGATAAGGAAGCCTTTGCGAAAAATAAAGTATCCGCTGATTATGTAGTGCAGCCCGTTCCGATTAAGAATATCATTTGTATGACTTCGTTGCAGCTATCCAATTTTATAAAACTGGATGAGCTGGATCATGTGGTAGGTATCACAAGCACCCGCCATTTGTTTAATGAGGAAGTAAAACGCCGGTTGAAAGAGAAGAAAATTCGTAAGATAGGGATAGAGGGGAACTTTGATAATGAAGTCATTATCTCCATGAATCCCGATCTGATTCTGATTTCTCCTTTTAAACGGGGAGGATATGACGCATTGAAAGAGGTAGGTATTCCTTTGATTCCGCATTTGGGATATAAAGAGAATTCTCCCCTCGGGCAGGCAGAATGGATTAAGTTTATCGGTCTGCTGATTGGAGAAGAGGAGAAAGCAAATGCGATCTTTGATTCGATTAAGACTGAATATAATACATTGAAGCAGCTGACGGCAAAGATTGAGAAAAAGCCGGTTGTTTTTAGTGGTGAGCTGCGTGGCGGCAACTGGTACGCCGTAGGAGGGCGCAATTTCCTCGCACAACTTTTCCGGGATGCCGGTGCTGATTATTTCCTAAAAGATGATCCGAATACAGGTGGAGTGACTTTAGACTTTGAGACTGTTTACAGTCGCGCGGAAAGTGCTGATTATTGGCGGATATTGAACAGTCATAATGGCACGTTCACTTACGACGCATTGAAAGCGCAGGATTCCCGGTATGCTGATTTCCGGGCATTCAAAGATAAAGGAGTGATTTATTGCAATCTCAAGGAGAAACCTTATTATGAGAATGTTCCCACTCATCCGGAAGTGCTGCTGAAAGATTTGATTAAAGTATTTCATCCGGAACTGCTACCGGAATATACTCCCGTTTTTTATGAGCTTTTAAAATGAGAAGGGTATGAAAACTCCTGTCTGGTTGTTGATGCTTCTGTTGGTTGGATTGATTTTTGTTCTTTTCTTCCTGAATCTCGTATTGGGTTCTGTATCTATACCGTTTCGTGCTGTATGGGATATTTGCCTGTGGGGAGATCATGAGAACCACATCTGGACGAATATTATCTGGAAATCGAGAATGCCCCAGGCAGTCACTGCGCTGGTTGCCGGAGCAGGGTTATCCGTCAGCGGATTGCAGATGCAGACAGTTTTCAGAAACCCGTTGGCAGGGCCTTCAGTGTTGGGGATTAGTTCCGGAGCGAGTATGGGAGTGGCTTTTGTCGTTTTATTGTCGGGCAGCCTTGGAGGAGTGGCGTTGAGCAGTCTGGGGCTGATTGGTGAATTGGCGCTGACGGTTGCCGCTATTGCAGGAGCATTGTCTATCATGGCGCTTATTGCTTTCGCCTCACAGAAAGTAAAAGGAAACGTGACTCTGTTGATTATCGGTGTGATGATTGGTTATGTAGCCAATGCCGTGATTGGAGTATTGAAGTTTTTCAGCGTCGAAGAAGATATTCGCGCGTATGTCATTTGGGGATTAGGAAGCTTTTCCCGTATTTCCGGTGACCAGTTATTCCCATTCCTTTGCACAATGGCTGTACTTCTTCCACTCTCTTTTCTGTTGATTAAGACATTGAATCTGTTGTTGCTTGGAGACAGTTATGCGCGAAATCTGGGCTTGAATATCAAACGTGCCCGTTTGTTGGTAATCTCCTGTTCCGGAGCTTTGGTGGCGATTGTAACGGCTTATTGTGGGCCGATTGTTTTTCTGGGACTGGCTGTGCCGCATCTTTGCCGTGCTTTGTTCCGTACTTCCGACCATCGGATATTGATGCCTTCTTCTTTACTGGTAGGGGCGGCAATGGCGTTATTGTGTAATCTGATAGCCCGTATGCCGGGGTTTGAAGGTGCTTTGCCGGTCAACTCCGTCACAGCTTTGGTCGGTGCACCGGTGGTAGTGTCGGTGTTGTTCCGTAAGCGTAAGGGAGAGGTAAATGAATGATAATCAGAACAGGGAGAAACTTAACATGCAAGAGCAAGAAACCATAACTATCAGGAACCTGGTTACAGGCTATAAAGGAAAGCATAAAACGCATATCGTAGCCCGTGATATAAATGCCAGTATTTATGCTGGCGAACTCACTTGTCTGCTTGGAGCCAATGGAGCGGGAAAGTCCACTTTGTTGCATACACTGTCCGGTTTCCTACCGAAATTGTCGGGAGAGATTCGGATCATGAATAAAGAGGTTGAGAAATATTCCGATGCGGATATGTCGAAAGTCATCAGTGTGGTGCTGACAGAAAAGTGCGACTTGCGTAATATGACGGTGGAAGAGATGGTAGCGTTAGGAAGAAGTCCTTATACCGGTTTTTGGGGAGTGTTGAAGAAAGGAGATAAAGAAATTGTTTCCCGTGCGATAGCCGGTGTGGGGATAGAGGTGCTAACCGGTCGGATGATGCATACGTTGAGTGACGGAGAAAAACAAAAGGTAATGATTGCCAAAGCGTTGGCGCAGGAAACACCTGTGATTTTTCTGGATGAACCGACTGCTTTCCTTGATTTTCCAAGTAAAGTGGAGATGATGCAACTGTTGCATCGGTTGTCCCGTGATACGGGGAAAACGATTTTCATGAGTACCCATGATTTGGAACTGGCTTTACAGATTGCCGATAAAGTCTGGATGATGGATAAAGAAAACGGTGTGACTATCGGAACTCCTGAAGACTTGTCACTGAATGGTACATTAAGTAACTTCTTTTCCCGTAAAGGAATCATGTTCGACCAAAATACAGGATTATTTAAAATCAACAATGAATATTCTGTAAAGATGCGTCTTGAAGGGCATGGCCAAAAGTATGCGATGGTCAGGAAAGCTCTTTTGCGAAATGGAATTCTGGCAGGACGTGAGATCGAATCTGATGTTTACATAGAAACAGGTAATCTTCAGACGGAAGGATTTTTGCTGCATTTGCCGGAGAATGAAGTTCGAAAAGCGGAAGACATTGAGGTATTGCTCAAGTTGGTGTCCGGTTATCTAGTGAATAGCAGATATAGTTGATTCAAAAAATCCTCAAAACCGTATAGAAATAAACCTGTCAATAATAGATTTATAATAGGGTAGAGTGAAATTGATATGAAATCTCCCCAGTCTCATTGATTAATAAAATGGCGAGCTCTCCTTTGGGAAAAAGTGGTGTACAGTGTATATGACATAGTTGTACCAACTTGTTGAACAAGATTTCTTTATCTTTCTTGTTTGGTATTCCCCATAGTTCGCGGGCAAGCGTCATTTGTTCGATCAATGCTAAAGTCTCATCTGAACAGCTGCACTGAATAGCTATTTCTTTTAAAAAGTCTTTGTTCATTACCACTTTCTTGCTGTGAGTATCCAAGTGTCCTTCTGCCAGTTTTACCGCTTTTCCTATCATAATCCCCATGCTTACCTTTTGAAAACCAGTCTCTGCTGCTATTTTTAATGTCTCTCCGATAAAGTTTCCGTAATGGACGAAAGCCTGTGGAGGAAGATTCGGATAGAGGCTTCGGACAAATTTCTCACTTTTGGCTCCGGAATTGATAACCAATCGTTCTGTATTAACTGCATAGGCCACTTCCACTTCCTTGCGTATGGCATCGACGAATGCTTCCGAAGAAAAAGGTTTCACAATACCCGAAGTTCCGATAATGGAGATCCCTCCAATAATTCCCAATTTCGGGTTGAATGTTTTCAGTGCCAGTGCTTCCCCTTCGGGAACGCTGATAGTTACGTCCAGCCCTCCTCCATAAAGTAAGGATAGCTCATTGACGATCATTTTCCGGGGAGTCGAATTAATGGCAGGTTCACCGACGGCTAATCCCAATCCGGGGAGTGTGACTTTTCCCACCCCTTTTCCTTGCAGGAAATGTATGCCGGGAGAATCGGAAAAAGATACAGTGGCTACAATCTGATGTCCGTGGGTAACGTCCGGGTCATCTCCGGCATCTTTGATGACACTGGCAGTGGCGGTATTCTCATCCGTTTTTTCTACCTTATATATAGGTAGGACGATCCTTTCTCCATCCGGTAATGTCACTTCCGTTTTTTCTTCAAAACATTCTTCTGTCAATGCTAGTAAAGCGGCTTTGGCTGCGGCTGTTGCGCAGGTTCCGGTAGTGAATCCACTTCTTAGGGCATAAAATCCCGGTACATTTAGTTCAACAGCCCGTCTCAATCCATATTTCCCATTTACTGTAATAAAACCCTCGGGCAGGGGAGGACGGCGGACCACATAAATTTTGATTCCGTTTTTCAGAGCAGCTTCTATTTTTTCGGTGAAGCCTCCCGAACTGCCGCTTTCTTTCGTGATAATCGCTTGCGGGGAAAGTTGCTTAAAAAGGAGTGATTCATCTTCTTCGGGTTGATAGAAAATTAGTTTTTCTTTGGGGAATCCTGCCTTTATGGCAATATCTACGGATTCCGACCGTTCCAGAACCCGAAAGATACAGCCATGCTCTTTCCAGAAACCTTGTAGCTTGGCAATAGTTTGAGTGCCGGTGAGAGCCAGTAGTTTCTCTATACCGTCCTGTTTCATACGGGCGACGGCATCTTCGAAGTCATCACACCAAATGATTTCCTCCGATAATTTCGGATAGATACGTTCCAGGCGCACTACCTTGATGGTTAGTTCTTTTGCCGCGAGGAAGATATTCAGGTGGAGTTGTTGCGCAAATGGATGGGCGGCATCTATTATTAATCGGATGTCGTGTTCACGGCAGAAAGAAATGATTTTTTCTGAATCCATGTTGCCGGTCAGTCGCGTCATATTTCTGCACGTGACTTCCTGAAGGGTGCCACGTGTGGAATAATAAAAGGGTTGTCCTGCTTCATCGAGGGTTTCAGCGGCAGTGCGTCCCTCCGTCGTTCCTCCGAAAATCAGTATCATGGGCGGAAAAGATGTTTGAATTCATCAGCATATAGTCTGGATAATCCCTCCCGGTGGTCGATGGCATTACCGACTACAAGCAGGGTAGTAAGAGTCAGATGGTTGTCACGGACAATTTGAGCAAGATCTTTCAGCTTGCCGCGATATATCTTTTCTTCTTTCCAAGTGAGTTTGTAGCAGGCAGCTACGGGCGTTTCGGGAGAGTAGGCTTGCAAGAGTTCTTCCTGTACCTGCTCCACAATAGCAGCACTTAGATAGATGCACATCGTGCTTTGCGAGCGCGCCAGCAAATGAAGTTTTTCTTTCTCGGGCATCGGTGTCCGACCCTCTCCACGTGTGAGTATAATGCTTTGCACTTCTTCAGGAATGGTGAACTGTGATTTGAGGGCTGCTGCTGCGGCCTGAAAAGAAGAAATGCCGGGAGTGATGTGATACCTCATTCCGTATTGGTCGAAGAATGCCATTTGTTCGGCAATAGCTCCGTAAATACACGGGTCACCTGTGTGGAGACGTACCACAAACAATCCCTTGTCATAGAAAGACTTCATGAGGGTGAATTGTTCCTCCAATGTCATGTCTGCCGAACTTCTAACGGTAGCGCCCGGTTTGGCGTAATACGTCAGTTCGCGTGGCACCAGACTGCCGGCATAAAGAATGAGGTCTGCCTTTTCCAGCATTCTCTTGCCTCTTACAGAAATTAATTCCGGGTCGCCCGGACCGGCCCCCACAATCTCGATATGCCCGTTGTTGCGGTCACTATCAGCAGAAAGTGCTATGGCAAAGGTGAAATTATTTCCTTCGGATAGTATTCCTTTTTGCTTTTCCATCAGCAATCTGCCGTAATCGGAGGCACGGATAGCAGAACTTTCGGCCACCCCATCAACGCCTGTCACTTCTTTCACTTTTTCGGAGGGATTCGGAACGCTGATATCTGCCAGTTCTTCGGCTTTATAAATATGTAGTTCACTGTTTGAGAACTGCGTATGTAATTCTGCAATCAACGGTTCGTCTTTTTTCAGTTCAATCGTTGAAATGCTTTTCACTGCAAGTGGAGAAAGATGGTGTCGCAATAATTCATCTTTCATATAAATGCAGACTCCTTGTGGAGAACATTCTTTTTTGCAGCCTACCCCGATATGAAGCACGGGTGGATAGAACTGCAGTGTCGGGATAGGAGTGTCATATTCCCACGGACCAACAGTGATGAGCAATTGGTATTCCGCCAGCGGTATTTCTTCCAATCTATAATAGATATCTGTATGTTCCGGACGGCTCTGTTCAAGTTCGTCCGTCCCTTTATCCTTGACACTAAGCAGCAGGGCTGTCTTGTGTTTATTCACAAACTGAAAAATAGCCTGATTCATGGAAGCCGGTGTTGCCGAAGTTTTCCATCCGTAACGGGAGGTAAACGTATCCAGCGCCCACAACTGTTGATTATCACTTTGGGTGGTGACGATGGCTTCCCCTCCGGTGATTCCCGCAACGATTCGTGTCAGTTCATTGCCGCCTCCGATATGTCCGGACAGTACGGAGATAACGAAACGTCCGGTACTGTCAACGTTAATCACTGCCGGATCGGCATATTTGTTCCGGATGCAGGAAGCAATACTTCTCACACAGATGCCGAGTGCACCGATAAAAACGATTGCTTTAAAATCGGAAAAATGTTCTTTCATAAACCCGCTGTACGAGGTGATTGTTTCGCATCCCTCTGCTTCTCCTTTGAGGTATATGGCGGATTCTGCTAACTCTCTGCTTATATTCCTGGCTATGGGCAGACTTGACTCGGAGATTAAAATAATTGCTGTCTGAACGCTCTTTTCCATCCTGAAAATAATTAATTGGGGTAATGTTGCAAAAGTACAATAATAATCAGTTTCTTTCCTTGAGAGGTAGTGTAAATTTCGTGTTACTAAAAATATTTTTAGATATGTTATGAGATACAAATTAAATGTAGTAATTTTGCGGCACTTTAGGTGATGTTTTCAATCGTCCGATTGAACATAAAAGGGAATCCGGTGTGAATCCGGAGCAGTGCCCGCTACTGTAACATCCATCTATTGAAAGTTTTACTACTGCCACTGTGCCGGATGCACGGGAAGGCGAACTTTCAGGATGAAGTCAGGAAACCTGCCTAAGGAAGAAACAATAGTTAACTTGTTCTCGGGGCTAAGAACATAAACTATAGAAATTTAAGCATAATCACAAAATGTTGAAAAAACTTATTTTGACCACCATGTTGGTCGGTGTATGTTGTGTTGTGTCCGCTCAGGTTACAATCAAGGGGCGTGTGTTGAATTCTGAAACCGGAGAGCCTGTTGTCGGAGCGAATATTCGGGTGGACCATAGTCTGCAGGGGGGAACTACGAATGCAAAAGGAGAGTTTATAATCAAGGGATTGCCTGATGGCAAACAAACCCTGCAAGTATCACATCTCAATTATGAACCGCAACGGTATTCCACTTCAAAGAGTGTAAATGACGTCGTGATACGCATGACGGAAAGTCATAACAATTTAAACCAGGTGGTAGTGACCGGAACCGGAACACATCGCCGGATGGTGGATAGTCCCATCCCGGTAAATGTATTGACTGCCAAAGATATCAAGGAGGCCAATGTTACGAATCTTGAGGAGGCTCTTACCAAACTCACTTCTAACTTTTCTTTCTCTACCAGCGGTATGGGAACGGAAATGGTGCTTAATGGCTTGAATAGCGATTATATCCTTGTATTAGTGAACGGACGGAAACTGATTGGCGATGATGCGTTGATGCGCATCAACATGGCAAACGTGAAACGAATTGAAATACTGAACGGTTCGGCATCTGCGCTGTATGGTAGTGACGCCATTGGTGGAGTTATTAATATCATCACGGATGATAGCAAAAACAAGATTGACGCATCGAGTACTACCAAGGTGAGTGACCACGGACGTTTTTCGGAAGCTGTGAATCTGGATTTGAATGTTGGCAAACTTTCATCGTATACTTCTTACCAACGCCAACAGTCGGATGGCTGGAAACTTCATCCGATGACCGAAACGGTGAATAAAAAAGGGGAAGTGAAACTGGATCCTACCGATAAACAGGCTTTCACCGGTTATCATTCGAATACGGTCAACCAGAGTTTCTCTTATTCTCTGAATCATAAGACAACGCTGTATGCACAGGGTTCGTACTATAATTTCCTGAATGACCGTCCGGTAACGGAATATAAATATAATATGTATCATGAGAATTATACGTATGGTTTCGGTATGAAGTATATTGTGAATAAGAAAGCATATATCGATGCCGATTTCTATTCGGACAATTACAAATCGGCTTATGACTATATTCAGGAAAGCGGTGACTTTAAGATTGGAGATAAGGAAACCCGTAAGAAACAATATTTTTACCGGGGAAATGTGAAGAGTATTATCAAGGTGAACAGCAAGAACAAACTGTCTGCCGGATTGGAATATCTGGATGAAAAGCTGGAAAGTGAATCGGACAATATCTCTAATAAGACGCTCTACACCATGGCTTTATATGCACAGGATGAGTGGACGATTGCCGAATCTCTGCAAGCAGTAGTGGGATTGCGTTACATTTATAATGAAACATTTGAGGATCACTTCACTCCGACAGCTTCTATTATGTATAGGGAGGGTGGTTTCCGTGGTCGATTGTCTTTTGCAACAGGTTTCCGCACGCCTACTCTTTCTGAAATTTACGCTACGGATCTGGCAAAGACTACCAATCGCTATACTATCGGAAATCTGGAACTGAAACCGGAAGAAAGCAAGAATTTCTCATTGAATCTGGAATATACTCATTCCCGTTTTTCTGTATCAGCAACGGCTTTTGTCAATAATGTGACGGATATGATTAATTACCGTACTTTGAGCGATGAAGAAGCTGCACAATATGGTGATTATGATGAAGTGCGCCAGCGTGACAACATCGATAAAGTGAGAATCAAAGGGGTGAATGTAAATGCAAATGCTTACCTGGGACTTGGATTCAATCTGGGAGCCGGCTATACGCTGTTGGATGCAAGAAATCTGATAACGGACAAACCGATTGACAAAAGTGTCAAGTATGCAGGAAACGTAAATGCGCAATGGTCTAAGAACTGGGGATTGTATGGACTGAACATCAATATGGTTGGTCGCGGACAGGGAAAGAGATATTCCGAAACGTATGACTATGATTCATCCGGTTTTATGCTTTGGGATTTGAATACAGGACATACATTCAATCTGAAATATTTCATTCTGAATGCCGGTTTGGGTGTTGAGAACCTGTTCGACTGGGTAGACGACCGTCCCTGGAATACGAAGAAACCTTATTCGACCATTACACCGGGAAGAGCTTTCTATGCAAGCCTGACGATTCGTTTTAGAAAATAAGGATAAGAAATAATCGATAAGAGAGATGGAAGATTTGAAACCGGTATATATCGTTTCTTTAGGTCCGGGTGAAGCGGGGCTTATCTCTTTGATAGGAGGTGCTACACTATGTCGGGCAAATGCTATTTTTTGTCCGAAAACAAATGCGCGTTCCCGGTCTTCTGTTCTTCTGAAAGAATTGAAGATAAAGAAAGAAGCTATCAGACGCTATACATTGCCGATGAGTAAGAAGCGTGAGATGGCTTATGAGGCTTACGATAAGGTTTTTGAAGAAATAGTCAGCCTGTATTCGGAAGGTTTATGTGTGGCGATAGTGGCTGAAGGAGATGCCGGTTTTTATTCTTCTACCAGTTATTTGGTCGGAAGGCTCAAAAAAGCGGGGATACCTATCAAGCAGATTGCCGGTGTTCCGGCTTTTATTGCAGCGGCGGCTTCCATCGGTCTTTCCATTGTGGAACAGGAAGAACGGTTGACGGTGTGTCCGGGAAAAGTGGACAGGGAACTGTTCAGCCGGATTGCTTCCGGTAGTGAAGTGGCGGTAGTGATGAAACTATCGCAGTGTGAGGAGGAAGTGAAGCATTTTATAAGTTTGGAGGAAGGACTTGTCTGTCATTATTTCGAGAATGTGGGAGCGGACGGGGAATTTTATACGTGTGATAAGAAAGATATATTGGCAAGGGAATTTCCTTATTTCTCTTTAATGATAATAAAAGGTAGATGAAACGAATGAGACAAATATGGTTAGCAGGACTTGTTTTGTTGTCTTTATCCGCAGAGGTAAGTGCACAGAGCAATGTCGCCATGCAGGATTCGATTCCTGAAATAGTGGTGACAGGTACGGGAACGGAACACTATCTGAAAGATGCACCTGTGCAGACGGAAGTGATTAGCCGCAAAATGCTGGATAGTTATGCAGGGGCTACCTTGGAAGATATTTTGAGCGGACTGTGTGCTTCTTTTGATTTTAGTGCTGGTGATATGGGAGCCAATATGCAATTGGGAGGACTCGGCAATGGTTATATATTAATCCTTGTTGATGGCAAGAAGATGCATGGTGATGTAGGTGGACAGAATAATCTGGGCTTGATCGATCCGGCTCGTATTGAACGTATTGAAATTGTGAAAGGAGCTGCTTCGGCACTTTACGGAAGTGATGCTATTGCAGGAGTGGTGAATATTATATTAAAGAAACACCGCGAAAATATTTTGATAGAAAATACAAGTCGCGGCGGATCGTATGGAGAATTCCGGCAGTCGAATACCGTACAGTTCAAGGTTGGTAAATTTACTTCTTCCACTAATTTCCAACTGAAGCATTCAGACGGATGGCAGAATACAACTTATGAAGATCCGAACCGTTATGAATATCCTATAACCAATTCCATCAATAAGACTGTAAATCGCTACACGGACTGGCAAGTGGCACAGCGTTTCGATTATCAGGCTACAAAGGATTTGAGCCTTTATGCTGACGGTAGCTTTTATCGCAAACGGATATATCGTCCTTGCGGAGTGCCTGACTATAAGACTTATGATTTCCTTTATCGTAACTCTTCTGTTGCGACAGGAGGTAAGTTGAAGCTGAAAAATAGCAATAGCATTATGCTGGACGTCAACTATGATAGTCATGCTTATTATTATATGTACACTCGCGAGACTTGGGATAAGGAGTATGATGATAGTGGCAAGGAGATCAGTTTTCCATATTTCCCCGGTGATAAAGGATTGCAAAGCGATCAAAGCCGCTTGTTATTGCAGTTGAAAGGTATATTCAATCTGCCATACTTCAATCGTTTGAGTGTGGGTACTGATACGGAAATCAATTGGCTGGATGCTCCCCGTCGACTGGATGAAAAAGATCAGGTATCCGATTATACGACCTCTTTCTATGCGCAGGATGAATGGACGCCTATTGAACGGTTGAATATCACAGCGGGAGGGAGACTGACAGTGAATCAGAACTTTGGTGTGCGCATCACTCCGAAAGTATCGGCACTTTATAAGTTAGGAGCTTTTAATCTGCGTGCTACCTATTCGGAAGGATTCAAGACACCGACACTGAAAGAATTGCATTACCGTTATATCCGTCAGATGTCAATAATCTCATTGAATCTGGGAAATACGGAGTTGGATCCACAGACCAGCCGTTATGTTTCCGGTGGACTGGAATATAATGGAACTCGTTTCAGTATCAATGTCACGGGATATTGTAACTGGGTCGATAATATGATAACTCTAGTCACTATTCCTCTTTCGCAGGCTCCGGGTGATTTGGTTGTTACCTATGATCCTGCCCGTGTACGCCAGTATCAGAACATGGATGATGCCCGTACTTATGGGGTGGATGTGAATGCCAAATGGACACCGGTCCAATCACTGACTCTAACAGGAGGTTATAGCTATCTGGATACTGAAGCGAATCAATATGATGAAGAAGATCAAGTGATGAAACACGTCATTATTGATGGTATGGCTCATCATCGTGCTACTGTGAGTGCCATCTGGACGTATGCGTGGAGACGGAGTAACTATCGTCTTGGCATTGGAGTTTATGGACGTGTTCAGAGTAAACGTTATTATCAGGATGATGGAAATGGCAAGGCTTATAATCTTTGGAGGCTGAATACCCGTCACCAATTTAAATTGGGTAAACGATGGAATGCAGAGGTGAATGCGGGAATCGACAATATCTTCAATTATTATGAGACAACGTATCACAGCCTGAATTATGGTACAACTACAGCGGGACGAACTTTCTATGGCTCGTTGATGATACAATTCGGACAAAAAAAGACAAGAAATACATGATGTTTAACCCTTTAAAATTTTAAAGACATGAAACAGTTTAGATTTATGATGATGACGGCTTTAGTAGCTGTAATGTCCCTTTCGGCAGTATCTTGCTCCGATGACGATGATGATGTGGCAAAATCCAACCACGATAAGAAGATGGAAGCAGTAACTGCCGAAGTACAAGCCAATAAAAAGCATGATACAGCCTTGCTGCTAGTGACTTTTGGTAGTACGTGGGATGCGCCTCAAACGACTTTCAATAATATGAAAGCGCAGTTTGCTAGTAAGTTCCCTAACATGGATATTTATTTTTCTTTCACTTCGGAGATTTGTATGACCCGCTGCGCGGCAAAAGGTTGGAATTATTATGCACCTTCTTTCTATTTGGAAGCTATTGGTCTGGCAGGATATAAGACGGTTTGTGTGCAATCTCTTCATGTTATTCCCGGCGAAGAATTCCTTCGGGTACAGAATGTCGTGAAAGATTTCCATAATGATGGTGAGCACCCGGAATTTGCCAACGTGAAAGTATATTTGGGTGGTCCGTTGTTGGAAACAGAGGAAGATGTAACCAATGTAGCAAAGATTCTGCATGAAACTTATAAAAGTAAAGTGGAGTCGAATAATATCGTGACTTTCATGGGACATGGAAATCCCGAAAATTATAACTACGGGAATGGTAACTCTCGCTACACGATGATGGAAGCAGAGTTGCAGAAACTTAATTCTAATTATTTTGTGGCTACTGTAGATATGGAAGATAATTATATAGACGATATGATTTCCCGTATGCAGGAGGCTAACAAGAAATCAGGTAATGTGATCTGTCATCCGTTGATGTCTATTGCAGGCGATCATGCTAATAATGATATGAAGGGTGGTGTTGGTGCCACGGCTGAAGAAGGAAGTTGGCGCTATGAATTGTCAAAAGCCGGATATACTTGCCCGTTGGCTAACTGTGATATTAAAGGATTAGGTGATTATTCCAAGATTGTAAGCGTATGGGTTAGCCATATTGAGAAGAAGATCGCTGATAATGATGCAATGTATGATCCGGATGCGGAAGAAGAATAATTAGTTGATTAGTTGAGTGTGAAATAATCATACTGCTAATAAACAAAATAAAGCCAACCAAAATGGTCGTATTTGCTATAAATAAACGGGATCATTTTAGTTGGCTTTTTATATAGTCAGGATATTCTGTGATTTTTTATTCAGAACTATCTCATTACATTTTATCTTGTTTAAGTTTTTATCTTTACCTTTGTTTCAGGTATAATCCTGAAGATGTATGAAAGAAAATAAGATCATAGTAGCAGGTATCGGTCCCGGTAGTCCGGAAGATATTACTCCAGCTGTTGTTAGTGCACTGAAAGAATCAGATGTGGTGATTGGTTATAAATATTATTTTCAGTTTATTACTCAATGGCTGGCAGAAGGAACAGAATGTGTTGATACCGGAATGAAGCGGGAGAAAGCCCGTGCTGAATTGGCTTTTGAATATGCTGAACAGGGAAAAACTGTTTGTGTCATCAGTTCCGGTGATGCGGGAATCTATGGGATGGCTCCGTTGATTTATGAAATGAAACGGGAACGGGGGAGTGAGGTCGAGATCCTCGTGCTGCCCGGTATCAGTGCTTTCCAGAAAGCTGCGTCATTGCTGGGTGCTCCCATCGGTCATGATTTTTGCATTATCTCTCTCTCCGACTTGATGACTTCCTGGGAAATCATAGAAAAAAGAATCACTGCCGCTGCTACTGCCGACTTTGTAACAGCCATTTACAACCCTAAGAGTGAGGGACGTTACTGGCAGCTTCATCGTCTGAAAGAAATCTTTCAGCAATCCCGTTCACCGGAAACGCCCGTAGGTTATGTCCGTCAGGCAGGCCGGGAAGAAGAAACGGTGGTAGTGACCACCTTGCAGGATTTCGACCCGGAAGAAGTGGATATGTTTACAGTGGTACTGATTGGTAATTCACAAACGTATCAGTTCCAGAATCGGATGGTAACTCCTCGCGGATATTATCGCGAACAGGAAAAGGACGAAGTCGGAAAAGGACAGGAGATTATGATGAACTCTTTCCGGAAGATAGAGGAAGAGATGCAGAATAAAGAGATCGACCTTGACCGTAAATGGGCTTTATTTCATGCCATACATACCACAGCGGATTTTGAAATGGAGAAGCTGGTATATACGGATAAAGAGGTTGTAAAGAACTTGTATGAACAGATTGCTTCCGGACGGATTAAGACGATTATCACAGATGTCACGATGGTAGCTGCCGGCATACGGAAAGGTGCTTTACAGCGTTTAGGGGTGGAAGTGAAATGTTTTCTCTCCGACGAACGTGCAGTGGAACAGTCGAAGAAACGGGGAACTACCCGTTCACAGGAAGCTATTCGCCTGGCTGTAGAAGAACATCCGGATGCTCTTTTTGTATTTGGCAATGCACCTACGGCATTAATAGAACTGTGCGATCTGATTCGAAAAGGAAAAGCACACCCGTCCGGGGTTATTGCCGCTCCCGTAGGATTCGTGCATGTGAAAGAGTCGAAATATATGATAAAGACATTCACGGAAGTACCGAAGATTATTGTTCAGGGCAGACGGGGAGGGAGTAATCTTGCTGCTACATTGGTGAATGCGATTTTATGTTTTGATGATGCCCGGACACTGCGCCCCGGCAGAGATGTATAGAAGAGTATAGACATTTTATATGACAGAATGCAGGAATTTCATATCATAGGAATAACAGATAGTCGCGAACTCTCTTTCAGTAAGGAGGTTCAGGCTTTGATTGCCCGTTCTCATGTCTTTTCGGGTGGAAAGAGACACCATGAAATTATGGCTGCCATGTTACCGGAATCATCGGTTTGGATAGATATAACTGTGCCTCTTGACGCTGTGTTCGAGTGTTATGCCGGTTATCAGGAAATAGTAGTTTTTGCTTCCGGTGATCCTTTGTTTTTTGGTTTTGCCAATACGGTGATGCGTAAACTGCCCGAGGCTGTTGTCAAAGTCTATCCGTCTTTCAATTCTTTGCAGCTTTTAGCACACAAAGCTTTGTTGCCTTATCATGATATGCGGACGATTTCTCTGACTGGCAGACCGTGGAAAGCCTTGGATGAGGCTCTTATTTCCGGAGAGACATTGATTGGTTCGCTTACTGACAGAGAAAAAACACCTGCTTCCATAGCTGCCCGGATGCAAGCGTACGGATATGCCAACTACCGGATGATTGTGGGTGAGCAGTTGGGGAATGAAGAGGAAACAGTGGCAGAATATAGTGTGGAGGAAGCGATGGAAAGGCATTTCAGGATGCCGAATTGTGTGATTTTAAAGCGTATTACTGTTCGTGAACGGCCGTTCGGAATTCCGGAAGAGCAGTTTGAATTGTTGGACGGGCGGGCGAATATGATAACCAAAATGCCTGTTCGTCTGCTGTCATTGAGTCTGCTCGATTTGAGAACCAGATCGGTGATGTGGGACGTGGGTTTTTGTACCGGTTCTGTTTCCATTGAGGCGAAGTTACAATTTCCTCATCTCGATATTGTTGCTTTTGAAAAAAGAGAGGCGGGGCGGCAATTGATGGAAACGAATAGTCGTCGGTTTGGTTGTCCGGGAATAACGACGGTGATTGGAGATTTTTTGGATATGCCGTTAGAGAAATTTCCCATGCCTGATGCTGTCTTTATTGGAGGTCATGGTGGCAAGTTGGGAGAAATGATAAAGAAAATAGCTCCTTTATTGCCTGTTGGTGGGACGCTGGTGTTTAATTCTGTATCCGAAGACAGTAGGAATCAATTTGAGAAAGCAATAGACGATAATGGATTGAAACTTGAACAAGTGATCCGACTGACAGTAGACGAGCATAATCCCATTGATACACTGAAAGCTATAAAACGATGAAACAGACCAGTCATTTCTTAATTGGAGCCGCTTCTTCGGGAGGTGGAAAAACAACCTTTACAACAGGGTTGTTAAGACTGTTTCGTGATAGAGGACTGAATGTGCAGCCTTATAAATGTGGCCCTGATTATATTGATACGAAGTATCATGAGATGGCAGCAGGTAATGCTTCCGTCAATCTCGATCTCTGGCTCTCTTCTCAAAAACATGTAAAGGAGACGTATGCAAAATATGCGGCTGCAATGGATGTATGTGTGACCGAGGGAGTGATGGGACTTTTCGACGGTTTCGATGGAATGGATGGAAGCAGTGCGGCTATTGCCGCCTTATTGAATATCCCTGTTGTTCTTGTAATCAATGCCAAATCAACGTCTTATACAGTAGCTCCGATTCTATATGGCTTTAAATATTTCAATCCGTCGGTGCGACTTGCCGGTGTGGTATTCAATCAGGTAGCTTCCGAACGCCATTACTCTTTTTTACAGAAAGCCTGTGAAGATGTAGGCGTAGAATGTTTCGGCTTTCTTCCCCGATTGAAAGAACTGGAAGTACCCTCCCGTCATTTGGGATTGACGTTGGATGCTTCCTATCAGTTTGATAAATTCGCTTCTGTGGTGGCGCAGGCGATTGAAGAGCATGTGGCGGTTGACCGGATTCTTGAAGTATGTAGTGTACCATTGGTTGATTATAATGCACATATCTCGATTCCATCGACAGAAATCTCCAAAGACATTCTTTCTGAAAAAAAATGGAAGATAGCAGTAGCACAGGATGCTGCATTTAATTTCATGTACCGGGAGAACTTGGCTCGTCTGAAAGAATTAGGGACAGTTACCTTTTTCAGTCCCATGAGCGATGAACATCTGCCCGATTGTGATTTAGTTTATTTGCCGGGTGGTTACCCCGAATTTTTCCTGAAAGAGCTGGAAAGTAACATAGCCATCAAGCAACAATTAAAAATGTATGTGGAAAACGGAGGCCGTTTGCTTGCCGAATGTGGTGGGATGATGTATCTTTGTGACAGTATCCGGGGAATGGATGGAAAACAATATGCCATGGTCGGATTACTGCATCAGAGGGCTACTATGGAAAATATGAAATTAAGGCTTGGTTATCGAACCCTCCGGGTAGGAGAGCAGGTATGGAAAGGACATGAATTTCATTACTCTTCCATTGAAAAAGAACTTCCATCCATTGCGGAGGTGACAGATGCAAAAGGAAATCCTGTTTCCACTCCGCTTTATCGATATAAGAATCTGATTGCAGGCTATACACACCTCTATTGGGGTGAAATGAACTTAATGAAACTTTGGGAATGATGAGAAGAATATATACCCGTACGGGAGACAATGGAACTACCGGAATCTTTGGTGGTGAGCGTGTCGAAAAAGATGATATCAGGATTGAGGCTAATGGTACGATTGACGAACTGAATACGGTGATAGGAATAGTCCGCTCACTTCTTCCTGAACAGGATGAATGGCACGAATGGCTGTATGAAATACAGATGGAACTGATGTCATGTATGAGCCATGTGGCTACTCCATCCGTTAAAAGGGGCGAAAACCCGAATACCTTGCGTACGGATCTGACCGGTCTTCTGGAAAAAAGAATGGATATAATGAATGCCGCTATGGAAGATAATGGCTATTTTATACTACCGGGTGGTACACAAATTTCTGCACAATTGCATCATGCGCGTGTTATAGCAAGGCGTGCCGAACGGAGGCTTTGCACATTACATCGGCAGGACCCGGTGCCGCAATCTCTGCTTGAATTCATCAACCGATTATCCGACTTGTTCTTTGTCATGGCACGCTATGAAATGTATCGGCAGCACTGGACTGAAGAGAAATGGAAAGCTTTCGGTTATAAGTGTAAAGCTTCAACCCCTGACCAAAGTAAATAGAAAGATGGAGAAGAAAAAACTAAATTCCTTTATGCTCGCCGGAACAGGTAGCGATGTTGGGAAAAGTATTCTGGCTGCGGCATTCTGCCGCATATTGAAGCAGGACGGATATCATCCTGCACCGTTCAAGGCCCAGAATATGGCTTTGAATTCGTATGCCACTCCCGAGGGATTGGAGATCGGCAGGGCGCAAGCCGTTCAGGCGGAAGCTGCCGGTGTTCCCTGTCATACGGATATGAATCCGTTGTTGTTGAAGCCAAGCTCCGAACATACTTCGCAGGTTGTGTTATTGGGGAAACCAATCGGTGACCGGAATGCGTATGAGTATTTCCGCAAGGAGAGAAGGGAAGAATTACGAAAAGTAGTCAATGAGTCCTATGATCGCCTCGCTACCAGATATAATCCGATAGTGATGGAGGGGGCCGGCAGTATCTCGGAAATTAATCTGCGGGACGTCGACCTGGTCAATATGCCTATGGCAAAACACGCTGGGGCAGATGTTTTTCTGGTAGCGGACATTGATCGTGGTGGTGTATTTGCCAGTGTGTATGGTTCTATTCTATTGCAGACTCCGGAAGAACGTTCATTGATTAAGGGTATTATTATCAATAAGTTTAGAGGGGATATCCGCCTGTTTGAGTCCGGAATAAAGATGATCGAAGACCTCTGCAAGGTTCCTGTGCTTGGAGTAGTGCCTTACTATAAGGGGATTTATATAGAAGAAGAGGACTCTGTGATGCTTGAGTCTAAAAACCGGGAGGCTATGGCCGGAAAAATCAATATAGCTGTGATCTTGCTGCGTCATCTGTCTAACTTTACCGATTTTAATGTGTTGGAACGGGATGAACGGGTGCATTTATATTATACCAATAATGTGAATGAAATAGCGAAAGCAGATATTGTATTGTTGCCCGGAAGCAAGAATACGCTGGATGATCTTTATGAATTGCGCTGTAACGGAGTAGTACAAGCTATTCTGAAAGCTCATCGGGAAGGGGCGACCATCATGGGCATCTGTGGCGGTTATCAGATGATGGGACTGGAAGTACGTGATCCTGACGGAGTAGAGGGAAGTTTTAAATTACTCCCCGGCTTGGGGTTACTTCCTGTTATCACTACCATGCAGGGAGATAAAGTGACCCGGCAGGTGAATTTCACTTTTGATGAGTCGGATACGGTTTGTAAGGGATATGAGATACACATGGGCAGAAGCGTACCTGCTGAAGGATTCTCCCCTTCTCCTTTAAATAAACTGGAGGATGGAAGAGAGGATGGTTACCGGAATGGCCGGAAATGTATGGGAACATATATTCATGGCATACTTGACAACCAGTCATTTATAGATTTCCTGCTCAAGCCTTATGCCGACAAACTGGAACAGCAGACCTTTGACTATGCAACATTCAAGGAAGAACAATATGATAAGTTGGCGGAACATGTGAGAAAACACATCAATATGCCGTTACTTTATAAAATATTAGAAAGAAATGATTGAGGGACACGGAGACGATCTTTATAAATACGGAAAGAAAATAGTTAGCAATTTCAGTTCGAATGTGTATAACCGGATCGATCATTCGGGACTTTACCAACGATTGAATGAGCGGCTCTCTACCATTTGCAGTTATCCCGAGCCGATGCCTTATTCTTTGGAAAGTGAAATAGCCCGGAGGTATTCGCTCACTCCCCGCCAGGTTTGTGTGACTAATGGAGCGACGGAAGCTATTTACCTGATAGCACAAGTCTTTCAAGGACGTATTTCAGCCGTGTTGGGACCAACCTTTAGCGAGTATGCGGACGCATGCCGGGTACATCGACACAAAGTGAAACCTTTTTATTCGTTGGACGCTTTACCGGAAGATGCGGAACTGGTATGGATCTGCAATCCGAATAATCCGACAGGTGAAGTGCGAAATAAGGAAGACCTGAAAGCATTGGTCGATTCTCATCCTGATAAATTGTTTATATTCGATCAGTCTTACGAGTATTTCACATTAAAGTCACTTCTTGGGATTAAAGAAGCCGCTTCCTTTCCAAATGTGATCCTGCTCCATTCAATGACCAAGCAATACGCGATTCCGGGACTGCGGGTGGGCTATTTTACTGCCTCAGAGGGATTGACCGATGACGTTCGTTGCCGCCGGATGCCTTGGTCTGTGAATAGTCTGGCTATTGAAGCCGCAAAATATCTTCTGGAAGAGGGAGACGGCATTTCAGCGGATTTTCCGCAACTTCTGGCAGAACGTGAGCGACTGACAAACCTCCTGCTTGCCACGGGTATGTTGGAAATATGGCCAACTGATACGCACTATATGTTGATAAAACTACGTATGGGGAAAGCGGCGGCCCTTAAGGATTTCCTAGCCGTGAATCATGGAATACTCATTCGGGATGCATCCAACTTTGAGGGATTGGACGAGCGTTTCTTTCGGATTGCTACGCAAACTCCCGAAGAAAATGATAAGCTGGTGAAAGCAATCAGTGAATGGATGGAGCAGATAATGAGTTAAGAGATATTTTTGTTTATGATGAGTTACTTTATCGCTATAGGAGTAGTATTGCGTGTTTTATTGCCGGCCTGGTTGATGGATCGTCTATTCGGTGATCCGGTGTCTTTGCCTCATCCTGTCATCTGGTTCGGCAAGATGATTGCTTTCGGGGAAAAGAGACTGAATAAAGGATCTTATAAGTTGTGGAAAGGAGGAATCATGTCTGTTCTGTTGATCCTGTTCGTTTATTCGGTCACCATAGGAATCGAATATGCCCTTTCTTCTTTAGGAACTCCTGCGGTGATCGGTTTTGATATAATCTGCATTTTCTTTTGTCTGGCCGGAACTACGTTGATTAAAGAGGTTAGAATGGTATTTGAGGCGGTTGATCGTTCTTTGGAAGAGGGACGTATTCAGGTTGCCCGTATTGTGGGGCGTGATACCTCCGAACTTTCTGCACAGGAAGTCAGGACTGCTGCTCTTGAAACTTTGGCGGAAAATTTGAGTGACGGAGTGATTGCTCCTCTTTTCTGGTATTTGTTGTTGGGCGTTCCGGGAATGATGGCCTACAAAATGGTGAATACGCTTGATTCCATGATTGGTTATCATAGTGATCGTTATCTTCTTTTTGGGCGTGTGGCAGCTCGTGTTGATGATGTCGCTAATTATATTCCTGCCCGTCTTACTGCTTTTCTGATGGTATTGGCAAGTGGTCGGCTGAAACTTCTGTCATTTGTGAAGAGATATGGCAGAGAACATGCAAGTCCCAATTCCGGCTATCCGGAAGCCGCTCTTGCAGGTATCCTGAATTGTCGTTTCGGCGGTCCTCATCACTATTTTGGTCAACTCTTTACAAAGCCTTATATCGGAGTGAATGAACGTTTGCTGGACACATCCGATATGCGGATGGGAGTTGCTGTCAACCGTCGTGCAGAAGAGATGATGATTGTCTTGACTGTTTGTTTACGGGCGCTCTTGATATAGAAAAACTCCTCCGTAGGCAGGTACTGCCTGAAATGCTTCTTCCGGTTGAATTATCTTTGCATAAATTTGTGCGCAAATCAATACGCCACCATGAGCGAATACTACTATATTTTCAGCCTCCTTTTGTTTGACTTCGTCTAAAAATGCGGCTACCCGTTTATACTGATCGGCAAACGATTCTCCATTAGTTGCTTTTACATTCAAGTAATCGTCGTACCAGCACTGTAGATTCGGGTCTTTGATTTTATCAAAATACTGCATTTCCCAATCTCCGAAATTAAGTTCCAGTATTCTGGGGTCACGGATGGCATCTCCGAATCCGCAATACTGTGCCAGGCGGGTGCATCTGGATAGAGGACTGGTGTAAGCCATATCAAAGTGAATGGATTCGATTTTAGCTTTGGTTACGGCTGCTTCTATCTCAAATGTAGGACGTAAAGGAACGTCTGACTGACCGTAACAAAGACCTTTAGGAACGTCGACAGAGGTATGTCTGATTAGATAAATATTCATAGGTTTACTTATTTTATATAGATAGACATCACTGCTCCCAGCCAGAAACTTATTTCGCTTAAGAGAAATAATGCACCGCAACAATCTCCGGTATATCCGTTCAGACGTCGTTTCATCATCCGGCAGATAAAGAAGAATACCAGAATAGGAAATATACACACGGGCCAGTAGCTTGGAGGAAGTAATAGGAGAGGCAGTATTCCCCCCATCGCAGACATAACGATCTCCCCCAAATTCATTCTTGTATATACTGTTCCGGATTTGCTATCTTCTTCTTTTCGTGCGTAGGGCAGGTAATTGATGATATTGGAAGAAATGAATTTGCTCCAGGTATCTCCGCTTAGTAATAAGAAAGGAGTAACTGTTAAGGGAAGTGCGACCAGTAGATTGTAAGCAAGCAGATAATAGATGATTAATCCCAAAACTCCATAGCTTCCGATATGGGAATCTTTCATGATGCGTAACGTGCTTTCCCTGTTCGTTCCACCTCCGAATCCATCGAAGAAATCGGCCAATCCATCCTCATGCAATGCTCCTGTGATAAGTAAACGTGAAGTCAGTGCCAGAATTACGGCTACTCCGTGAGGTAAAATAGTACTGGCTCCCCAGAAAATCAATGCCATCATTCCCCCGGTCAGCCAGCCACTAAAACTCCAATAACTGACAACGTGTTTGAAACACTCCTGCGGAATTTCTTTTATTTTCCAGAAAGGCAATCGTGTAAAGAATATGAGGGCGGCAAGTATCTGGTTCATCTTAGAAATATTTAGTGATAGAAGCATGAGCAAATGAATCCATCTCATTCAGCATTTTCACAGCAGAATCTACAATGGGATAGGCACAAACGGAACCGCTTCCTTCTCCAAGTCTTAGTCCGAGATTGAGTAGGGGACGTGCTCCGAGATAGTCCAATAATAGCTTATGTCCGCTCTCGTCTCCCTGATGACCGAATATGGCGTAGCTCATCACTTCCGGATAAAGGCGTGAAGCGGCAAGAATACAATTGGTCATAATAAATCCATCAATTAGAATAACCATTCCCAGTTCGGCAGCTTTGAGCATTGCTCCTACGGCCATTACCATTTCGTAACCTCCGAAACGGCAGAGGATTTCTTCTGTGGAATGCTCTCCCGGATACTGTTCGAGAGATCTTTTCAGAACTTCGTATTTGTGATTTATTCCCTGGTGATTGAGTCCGCTTCCTGCACCTACACATTGATCTAATGGGATTCTGGTGAAGCAAGTCATCCATAGGGAAGAGGACGAAGTATTTCCGATTCCCATTTCACCGAAGCTAATGATATTGCAGCCTTCCTGGTGAGAAGTGTCCACACATTGGGCACCATGCTCCAGGCAGAGTTCCATCTCTCCAGGTGTCATGGCTGCTTCATGAAGGAAATTGCGTGTTCCTCTTCCGACTTTCATGTTAATGATACCTTTTTCATAAGGTAAATCATAATCGACCCCTGCGTCTACAATTTTAAGAGTGAAACCGTGCTGTCGGCACAGGAAGTTAATCCCTGCTCCTCCATGAAGAAAGTTACTGATTTGTTGCCAGGTTACTTCTTTAGGAGATGGGCTGACTTTTTCTTCTACGATGCCATGATCTGCGGCAAAGATTATATTTTGAGGATGAGTTAATCGTGGAGAAAGGGATTGTTGGATCAGTCCGATTTGCAAAGCAATTTCTTCCAGTCTTCCAAGCGATCCTTTAGGTTTGGTCAGATTGTTGATTTTGTCAATTAGAGCTTCTTTGATAGCTTCATCCGGCTTTTGAATATGAAACGTTTTCATGTTTATTTTATTTTTACGGGAATACCACTTGCCATGAGATATACATCGTCGGCATGCGATGCGATATATTGATTGGTCCAACCTTGCAAGTCTGTGAATTTACGTTGCAGTTTGTTCTCGGAAACTCCCCCCCAACCAATCTCATTAGTTACAAATATGAAAGTGGCATCCTGCTGGGTAAATTTGTCGAATTCTTTTTTGACGGCTTCCAATGAGGAGGCAACATTAGAATCAAACTCCATAAAGAAATTAGTGCACCAAAGAGTTACACAATCTATCACTACGACTCTGCCCGTTACATTGTGACGGCTCAATTCTTTTTCTTCTTCTATATTTGTCCATTCAGGACCGCGGTTCTTTTGATGGCGTTCCACCCTTTTTCTGAATTCTTCGTCCCATATCCTGGCAGTGGCCAAGTAAACCGGTGACGTAGTAAGTTCATGCGCTTTATTTTCCGCGAACGAACTTTTACCGGATCGTTGTCCTCCTGTGATTAGTATAATCCTTTTCATTAAGTTGCTGATTGAATAATGGATGGACAAAGGTATAAAAAATAACTCTGGGATTAACCGTTTTACGTAAAAGTTATTAACTTTGTCCCGATTTGTTTTAGATCAACATAAATATCAGACTTAACTACTATTGGATATGAACGCTTGTAAGTTAGTGGGATTGCTTTTGCTGCTACTTTGGGGACATACTGCTCTGTATGCTCAACAAGTGAGAACTGTGCGAGGAAGAGTGCAGACAGTGGAAGCCGGCAGTAATGAGAAGCGGGCATTACCATCTGCCAGTATTGTTATTTTGGCGAAGAGCGATTCTGCCTTTATCAAGGGAATAACAAGTGATAAGAATGGGCGTTTCGTTCTTAATTATCAACCGCAGAAAAAAAAGAAATACCTGTTGAAAGTCTCTTTTATGGGAATGCAATCTGTATACCGGGCACTGGAAGACTCTGTATTGGTGAATATCGGTACAGTGGTATTGAAAGATGATGATATTCAGATTAGTGAAGTGACGATAACGGGAAAATTGCAGGAAGTAGTGATGGAGGGAGATACTACGGTTATCAATGCTGCTGCTTTTAAAACTCGTGAAGGAGCTTATCTGGAAGATTTGGTGAAGCGTGTTCCCGGATTGGTATATAATAAGAAAGATAATTCGTTGACATACAACGGACAGCCCATCAGTGAAATCAATGTAAATGGCGAAGCTTTTTTCTCCGGAGATAAAAAGACGGCACTCGAAAATCTTCCGGCAGACCTGATTAGTAAGTTGAAAGTATATGATAAGAAATCGAAAGAAGAGGAGTTCACCGGAATTAGTTCAGGAGAAAAGAAATATGTACTCGACTTGCAGACTAAAGATGAATTGAATAAAACCTGGCTGACAAATGCAACGGTAGGATACGGGAATAACCAGAAAAAGGATTTTGAGGGGCAAGTGAATTATTTTAGTAAAGACGGAGATAATCTTTCTTTTATCGCACAGTCTACCAACAGATACCAGAATAGTACGTACAAGGATAATATCAACAATTCGGTAGGAATGAATATGACTCATAAATTCGGTAAGAAATTCTCCCTGACCGGAAGTGTGAACTATAATTTGAACCGGAACGGAAATCTTTCTTCCATTTATCAGGAACAGTATTTGCCGGCAGGTAATCAATACTCTGCGTCTACTAACGAAAGTAACTCTAAGGGGCGATCGATTAGTTCTAACTTCATGGGAAGCTGGGAAGTAGATAAACGTACACGTATACATTTTACCGGTAATTTAGGAATCTCTCCTAATAGGAATGAAAACAGTAGCCAGAATGCATCCTTTGATGCTCCTCCCGGCATAAGTCATGAGAGCTTGTTTGATGACTTTGAATCTATTCCCCGGGATATAAAAGTGAACCGTAGTGAGAACCGGTCGCGTTCGGAAAATCAGTCGAACCGTTATAGCTGGATGATGGGTATTATGAGACGTCTGAATGAAAAAGGTACAACGCTGGCATTGAATATCCAGAACTCGGATTCGTGGGGAGATAATGAAAGTTTTTCGCTTTCCAAAACTACTTATTTCCGTCTTGAAGATAAATTGGGTAATGATTCGGTGCTTTATCGTAACCAGTATTTGAAGTCGCCGCAAAAAAATAATTCATGGAGAGTCGGGATTACCTTTGCCCAGCCTATTGGCAAGAAGATGCATTTCCGGGTAGCATATAACTGGGATACTAACTATGAGCGTGATAATCGTGATACGTATGAATTATCTTCTCTGACGAAGTCGGAAGTCTTTGGTGAGCTACCTCCCGACTATGAAGCAGGATATGTGGATAGTTTGAGTAATCGGAGTCATAGTCGTACGAATGGACATAACCTGGATGTGGGACTTAATTACTCTGATGATACCTGGATGTTTAATGCCTCATTGGGGATGACTCCGCAAAAACGTGCCATTGAACGGAAAATGGGAAAGCTCTATGCAGACACTACCGTGCATACTATCGACTTTCAGCCTATGATATGGGTGAATTGGAAAAAGAAAGAGGCGCGGATCACTTTCAATTATAGCGGTAGAACCCGGCAACCCTCTTTATCTGATTTAATGCCGCTGACGGATAACAGTAATCCGTTGTATATCACCCGGGGAAATCCGGATTTGAAACAGATGTTTTCTCATAGTGTCCGTGTGAGCTTTCAACATTCAAAAAAAGGTATATCTGCGAATATCGGTGGGCAGATGGAACAGAACAGTGTGACGCAGGTAGTGCTATATGATGCAAAAACCGGTGGACGTGAGACATCTCCTATTAATATTAACGGAAACTGGAATGTATATGGAAGTGCTAACTGGTGGAAGCGTCTGGGGCATTTTTCCTTGCGGTTGGATATGAACGGTAATCATAGCAATCGTGTCAGTATGATTAATGAAGACAAAAGCCTCGAACCGAAGAAAAGTACGACACGTGATACCGGATTGAATTGTGATGCAAATATATCTTATCAGCCTACTTGGGGAGGTATTGATTTCTCTACTTCCTGGAATTATCAGTATTCGCTTAATTCTATCAATGATAACGATACTTATACTCGTAATTATAGTTTCCGTCTTGAGGGATATGTTGATCTTCCTTTTGGTTTGCAATTACGGACTGACGGGGCTTATTCTTTCCGTAATGGTACGAATATCCGTAAAGGCGAAGATGACCAGATGTTGTGGAATGCAAGTGCCAGCTGGCGGTTCTTGAAAAAGAAAGAAGCGGAGCTGTCTGCTTATTGGGCGGATATTCTCGGGAAGAGGAAAAGTTTCGGCCGTACGACTTCTTCTGATGGTTTTTATGAGTTCCGTAACCAGGAAATAAAAGGATATTTCATAGTCACTTTCAAATATAACTTTCGTTTGATGATGTGATTTTTAGAAAAAAGTCGTATGTTTGCTACAGAACCATAAAACAAAATGTACTATGAGCGGTAATTATGTTATCAATATCGGCCGTCAGTTAGGTAGCGGCGGAAAAGAAATAGGAGAGAAGTTAGCAGCCCGTTTGGGAATCAACTTCTACGACAAGGAACTGATTAATCTGGCTTCGGAGGAAAGCGGATTGTGTAAGGAATTCTTTGAAAAGGCTGATGAAAAAGCTTCGCAGGGTATTATTGGAGGACTGTTCGGTATGCGTTTCCCTTTTATCAGTGAGGGAGCTATGCCATGTAACAACTGTTTGAGTAATGATGCCTTGTTCAAAGTACAGAGTGACGTGATCCGTCATCTGGCAGCAGAAAGATCTTGTGTCTTTGTAGGACGTTGTGCGGATTATATTCTGCGGGAGCATCCTCGTTGTGCTAATGTTTTTATTTCAGCCTCTAAAGAAGATCGCATAGCGCGATTGTGTGGCATGCATCATATTGATGCGGAAGCTGCAGAAGAAATGATTGAAAAAGCGGATAAGAGACGTTCGGAATACTATAATTATTATAGTTATAAAACGTGGGGAGCAGCAGCTACTTATCATTTGTGCATCGATTCTTCTTCTTTGGGAATTGAAGAGACAGTGCGGTTCATTGAAGAATTTGTAGTAAAGAAACTGCAGCTTGTATGACAGGATAGAAAAGCAGATTGAAAAAATAAATAAAGCCGGCGTATTCCATTTGGATATAGCCGGCTTTATTGTTTATATGCTAAACTTGATTTACATCATTGCTAATAATATCATCTGTCCCGTCAGAATACGGAGGAACATTGATAACGGATAAACTGTAGAGTATCCCACTGCCGGAGCATCTCCGGAGGTTGTTTGATTGGCATAAGCCAATGCCGGTGGGTCGGTATTACTACCGGCTATCAATCCCATCAGGGTGAAGTAGTTTACCTTATAATATAATCTTGCGATAGCACCGATAATCAGTAACGGGATGACGGTGATTAAGAAACCGCAGCCTACATAAAGCAGACCGTCACCTTCAACTACCGTTTGCACGAAATTGGCACCGGCATCTATACCTACACTGGCAAGGAAGAGTACAATACCGATTTCACGAAGCATTAGGTTAGCACTCATGGTTGTATAGGTTACTAAATGTAGCTTATGACCAAAACGTCCGATAAGAATAGCCACTACCAACGGTCCGCCTGCCAAACCTAATTTTAAAGGAGTCGGCATACCGGGGAACGCTATTGGAAGGCTACCCAGAAGAATCCCCAGGAAAATACCGACGAAGATCGTAACAATATTCGGTGTATCCAGGCGTTTCAACTGATTACCCAATACGCCTGCTACACGTTCTACTGCATCTTGCTGTCCTACCACCATTACGCGGTCACCTACCTGAAGGATCAGATTCTGATCGGCAAATAAGTCCATACCGGAACGGTTGATACGAGTCACATTGACTCCATACATGCTACGGAAGTGCATGGAACCTAATGTCTTTCCGTTGATTTCCGGTTTGGTAACCAGGATACGGCGTGAAACCATCGGAAGGTCTTGTTTTTCCCAGTCGAGTTCTACCTCTTTTCCGATAAATACAGTGATAGCGGGAGCGTCTTCTTCCGAGCAGACGATGAAGATCTGGTCGCCTACATGGAATACAGTTTCATGGTCAGGAATACTGACATGGCCCTCATGACGAATCCGGGAACAGACAAAATTACGACCTAAAAACTGTTTGATTTCGATCAGTGTTTTTCCGCTGATTGATTCGTTACGCACTTCCAGACTCATCATGTGAGGTTTGTGGTGTGCATCTCCACTTTGAGTTTTTAAACTTTCTTCCTCTTTAGCCATGTTGACACGGAAGATGTAGCGGATAGCGATGATAGAACCAATGATACCTACCACACCGAGCGGGTAGGCGCAAGCATATCCCAATGCGATTTGTGGGCCGGTATAATTCAGCTGGTTCAGAGCTTCATTGGCGGCACCAAGTCCCGGAGTGTTTGTAACAGCTCCATAGAGGATACCTACCATCATTGGCAGTTCTACCCGACCGTTCCAGAGGTAATAAAGCCCCAGTGCGACGGCAATATTTAACACTACGATGCCTACAGCCAACAGGTTCAATGTCATTCCTCCTTTTTTGAAAGAGGAGAAGAAAGATGGCCCTACCTGAAGACCGATACAGAATACGAACAAGATCAATCCGAATTCACGGATGAAATGTAGGATGTGTGTATCGGCCGTAAAGCCGAAATGTCCCATTAGGATGCCGGCAAACAAAACAAATGTGACGCCCAAAGATACTCCGAATATCTTTATCTTACCAAGATACACGCCGGCAGCCACTACAAATGCGTAGAGGAGCACGATGTGAGCTACGGAGCTGGGGTCCCACAATAAACTTTGTAACCAATCCATAATATAGCAGTTTTTATAATGTTTTTCTAAAAACGGGTGCAAAATTACTCATAACATTGGAGCTAATCAAATAAAAGGAGAACTAAAAATGAAGAATTTCTATGCAGATTGTATGCACTTGACGAATTGGGGCATCCTGTGCGAATTTTCCCTAAAAAAGAGATTCGTTTTAACTTATTGGTTATATTTGCAAGTCGAACGACTGACATTTAGAAAGAGATAGATAAAAATAAAGACAATATTAATCTTGTTTTAATTTTAAATAAACTATGGCAGACAAAAAAGAAAAACTCTTCTCAGACTTTTCTCCTGTCTCCACCGAACAATGGATGGAAAAGGTTACAGCCGATTTAAAAGGTGCTGATTTTGAGAAGAAGCTCGTTTGGAAAACAAACGAAGGGTTTAAAGTGAAACCTTTTTACCGGATGGAAGATCTGGAGGATTTAAAAACTACTGATGCACTTCCTGGAGAGTTCCCTTATTTAAGAGGAACTAAAAAAGACAACAATGCATGGTTGGTTCGTCAGGAAATTAGAGTAGAATGTCCGAAAGAAGCCAATGCGAAAGCACTGGATATCTTAAATAAGGGTGTTGACTCACTTTCTTTCCATGTGAAAGCAAAAGAACTCAATGCGGAATATATTGAAACACTGTTAAGTGATATTCAGGCAGAGTGTGTTGAACTGAATTTCTCAACTTGTCAGGGGCATGTGGTTGAGTTGGCTAATCTGCTGGTAGCTTATTTCCAGAAGAAAGATTATGATGTGAAGAAACTGAAAGGTTCTATCAACTATGATTTCTTCAACAAGATGCTGACTCGTGGCAAGGAGAAAGGTGATATGGTACAAACAGCCAAATCTTTGATTGAAGCCATTCAGCCGCTTCCTTTCTATCGTGTGCTGAATGTAAACGCTTTATCATTGAATAATGCAGGCGCTTATATTTCTCAGGAACTGGGCTATGCTCTGGCTTGGGGAAATGAATATATGAGTCAATTGACTGATGCCGGTATTCCTGCTGCCATAGTAGCTAAGAAAATCAAATTTAATTTTGGTATCAGTTCCAATTACTTCCTTGAAATAGCGAAATTCCGTGCGGCACGTTTGCTTTGGGCAAATATTGTAGCTTCTTACAATCCCGAATGTGTGCGTGATTGTGAGAATAAAGGTCCTAACGGAGAATGTCGTTGCGCAGCAAAAATGGCGGTTCATGCCGAAACTTCTACTTTCAATCTTACTTTGTTTGATGCACATGTGAATCTGCTGCGTACACAAACAGAAGCCATGAGTGCTGCATTAGGAGGCGTAGACTCTATGACGGTAACTCCGTTTGATAAGACTTATGAGACTCCGGACGAGTTCTCAGAACGTCTGGCTCGTAACCAACAACTGTTGCTGAAAGAAGAATCTCATTTTGATAAAGTGATTGACCCTGCTGCCGGTTCTTATTATATTGAGAATCTGACTGTGGCTATTGCAAAACAGGCTTGGGAACTCTTCCTTGCTGTAGAAGAAGCAGGTGGCTTCTATGCGGCATTGAAAGCAGGAACTGTTCAGGCTGCTGTGAATGAGAGCAACAAAGCTCGTCATAAAGCAGTTGCACAGCGTCGTGAAGTGCTGTTGGGTACCAACCAATTCCCGAACTTCAATGAAAAGGCTGGCAATAAGCAACCTGTTGAAGGTAAGTGTTGTTGCGGAGGTGACTCTCACACTTGCGAAAAAGAGGTGGATACTCTGGTGTTCGATCGTGCTGCCAGTCAGTTTGAAGCATTGCGTCTCGAAACAGAAGCATCAGGCAAACGTCCGAAAGCGTTCATGTTAACCATTGGTAATCTGGCCATGCGTCAGGCACGTGCTCAATATTCTTGTAACTTCCTGGCTTGTGCTGGTTATGAAGTCGTTGATAATCTGGGATTTGAGACAGTAGAAGCAGGAGTAGAGGCAGCTATAGCTGCAAAAGCTGATATTGTTGTTATTTGTTCCAGCGATGATGAATATGCTGAATATGCAATTCCTGCTTTCAAAGCACTGAATGGTCGTGCTATGTTTATCGTTGCCGGTGCTCCGGCTTGTATGGACGACCTGAAAGCTGCAGGTATCGAAAACTTCATCCATGTTCGTGTCAATGTATTGGATACCTTGAAAGAGTTTAACGCTAAACTATTGAAGTAAGATGAGAAAAGATTTTAAAAACATCGATATATATGCCGCATTTCAGCCGACTAATGGTGCTGAATGGCAAAAGGCTAACGGTATCTCCGCTGACTGGAAAACACCGGAACACATTGAAGTGAAGCCTGTTTATACAAAAGAAGACCTCGAAGGAATGGAACACCTTGGCTATGCTGCCGGACTTCCTCCTTATCTGCGCGGTCCGTATTCAGTAATGTACACTCTTCGTCCCTGGACTATCCGCCAGTATGCCGGATTCTCTACCGCCGAAGAGTCAAATGCATTCTATCGTCGTAATTTGGCTGCCGGTCAGAAAGGTTTGTCAGTGGCATTCGACTTAGCTACTCACCGCGGTTATGATCCCGATCACGAACGTGTAGTGGGTGACGTAGGTAAAGCCGGTGTATCTATCTGTTCATTGGAAAATATGAAAGTGCTGTTCGATGGTATCCCATTGAACAAGATGTCTGTGTCTATGACAATGAATGGAGCTGTACTTCCGATTATGGCATTCTATATCAATGCCGGTCTGGAGCAAGGTGCTAAACTCGAAGAAATGGCCGGTACTATCCAGAATGATATTCTGAAAGAATTCATGGTGCGTAATACTTATATTTATCCGCCTGCATTCTCTATGAAGATTATTTCTGATATTTTCGAATACACTTCGCAGAAGATGCCTAAGTTCAACTCTATTTCTATCTCCGGTTATCACATGCAGGAAGCAGGTGCAACCGCGGATATTGAGTTAGCTTATACATTGGCCGATGGTTTGGAATATCTTCGTGCAGGAACGGCAGCAGGCATTGATATTGATGCATTTGCACCGCGTCTGTCTTTCTTCTGGGCGATTGGAACCAATCACTTTATGGAAATAGCCAAGATGCGTGCTGCACGTATGTTGTGGGCAAAGATTGTGAAACAGTTCAATCCGAAGAACCCGAAATCACTGGCATTGCGTACCCACTCACAGACTTCCGGTTGGTCACTGACCGAACAGGATCCGTTCAACAATGTGGGACGTACTTGTATCGAAGCGATGGCTGCGGCTCTGGGACATACTCAATCTTTGCATACCAATGCATTGGATGAGGCTATTGCTCTTCCGACAGACTTCTCCGCACGTATTGCCCGTAACACTCAGATTTATATCCAGGAGGAAACGAACATCTGTAAGAATGTTGACCCATGGGGTGGTTCTTACTATGTAGAAACCTTAACCAACGAGTTGATTCACAAAGCTTGGGATTTGATTCAGGAAGTAGAAAAACTGGGTGGTATGGCGAAAGCTATCGAAACAGGTATTCCAAAGATGCGTATCGAAGAAGCTGCTGCACGTACACAGGCTCGTATCGACAGTGGTCAGCAGACAATTGTCGGTGTGAACAAGTATCGTCTGGAAAAAGAAGCTCCGATTGATATTCTTGAAATTGATAATACAGCCGTTCGTCTTGAACAGATTGAAAACCTGAAACGTTTGAAAGATGGACGTAACCAGGCTGAAGTGGACAAAGCATTGGCAGCAATTACCGAATGTGTGAAGACTGGCAAGGGTAACTTGTTGGAATTGGCTGTGGAAGCAGCTCGTGTTCGCGCAACATTGGGTGAGATTTCTTATGCTTGCGAACAGATAGTAGGACGTTATAAAGCAATAATTAGAACGATATCAGGCGTGTATTCATCAGAAAGTAAAAACGATAGCGACTTCAAACGTGCTTGTGAACTGGCCGAGAAGTTCGCGAAGAAAGAGGGACGTCAACCTCGTATCATGGTTGCAAAGATGGGACAGGACGGTCACGACCGTGGTGCTAAAGTCGTAGCAACCGGTTATGCTGACTGTGGTTTCGACGTGGATATGGGACCGTTGTTCCAGACTCCGGCGGAAGCTGCTCGCGAGGCTGTTGAAAACGACGTTCATGTAGTAGGTGTTTCTTCACTGGCTGCCGGACATAAGACATTGGTTCCGCAAATTATTGAAGAACTGAAGAAACTGGGTCGCGAAGACATTGTAGTGATTGCCGGTGGTGTTATTCCTGCACAAGATTACGATTTCTTGTATAAGGCAGGTGTAGCTGCTATCTTCGGTCCGGGTACTCCGGTAGCGAAAGCTGCTTGTCAGATTCTGGAAATCCTAATGGATGAAGAATAAGGAAAACTTTCTTATTGACAGATTGTATATGCAATAAGTGGGAAACCATGAATCAATAGAAAAAAGGGTCAGTTACTGACCCTTTTTTTGTATCCTATTATTGAAAACTTCCTTTTTGGCGTTTTATAAAAAGTATCTCAAATTTGATTTATTGAAAAAATATTCATAATATTGTCATCACTTTGTTAACTGTTGACCCGTACCTTTGCGCATAAATTTCTAAACTATGGTAGATTTCATGGATGATAAACAATTATTGGGAGAGCTGAAAAGAGGCAATAATGCAGCTTTTGAGTTTCTGTTCAAGAGTTATTATCCTCGTTTGCGAGGGTATGCTATTCGTTTTATAGAAGATGAAGAAACGGTTCGTGATATTATTCAAGAGTGTTTCTTACGATTTTGGGAACGTCGCGAAATGTTATCTGCCTTCTCACTTACTTCTCTTCTTTTTTCTATGGTCCGCAATGGATGTCTAAATTATCTGAAGCATCGCTCGATTGTTGAAAAGTACCGGGTGGAGTATCTGGCAAAGGTGGATGGGGAAGAGAGACTCTACTATGCAGACTTTATGCAGGATGCAGAACATAAATTATTATACAAGGAATTGCAGGAGCAGATTGCCCTTGTGCTTAATCAGTTGCCGGACAGGTCGCGTGAGATTTTTTTGTTAAGCCGTTTCAGGGGATTGAAGAACAGAGAAATCGCAGAAAAACTACAAATATCTACCACAGCAGTCGAAAAGCATATAGCAAGGGCTTTGCAATATTTCTCCCGGCATTTCAGCGAACGCTATCCGGTGGATCTGTATATAGTGATATTGGCATGGCTGATGATGGAGCAGAAATAATCAATGCACTCTTCGGTTATATAAAGAATAAGAAGCAGGAAAATTTTTTTCTGCTTTTTTTGTTTCAGAGGTTGGGTAAAAGAAATATGGGTTGTTACATCTTATAGAAAGTGAATATAATGAAGCAAGAAGAAAATATCCGTGAATTGGCTATTCAGTATTTTGAAGGACGCATATCAAGAGCTAACGAAAAGAATCTGTTCGAATATATCGAACAGGTGGAAGGTGGCTATGGCAGGTTCCGTCAATGGGAGAGAGAATGGATGAATCACCGGAATACCGATTCGGAGACAGATGCTGAATGGGAAGCTTTGAAGCATAAGATGTATACGCAGGAAGCGATTGTCCCGTTATTGAAAAAGTCGAAACCTGGTATATGGAAGATAGCCCGTATCGCTGCCGTTATAGCATTGGTTGTCGGTACTACGTTGGGTATTCAACAGGCTATTTACTTGTTTACGCCAAAGACTTTTTTTGTTTGCGAAGCTCCGTTGGGGGATAAGAGTAAGATGCAGCTTTCGGATGGTACAGTTGTATGGCTGAATGCAGGTTCCGTATTAAGATATTCGAATCATTTTAATACAGCCGACCGGGTGGTGGAGCTGGAAGGAGAGGGGTATTTTGAGGTGACTAAACAGAATGGAAAGCAATTTACAGTAAAGACGCATGAATATGATGTGGTGGTAAAAGGTACGAAATTTAATGTATCTGCCTATTCAGACGATTCGTATATAACAACCACCTTGCTGGAAGGAGCAGTAGAGTTGAATTATAAAGAAGATCAGATACGGATGTCTCCGGGAGAATCTATTTCTCTGGATTTGGCAACAGGACAGTTGAAAGGAAAGAAAGTAAATGCACGTCAGGCAATGGCGTGGGCGGAAGACAGGATTGAATATGATGACATTACGTTAGGAGAGATGGTGAAGAAGCTTTCACGTCAGTACGATGTGCATATTCAGTTAGAGTCGGATAAATTGGGTGATATGAAGTTCCGTGTTTCGTTGCGTAATAAAGAGACAATCGTAGATGTAATGGATGCACTGAAAGAAATCATACCTATCAAAGTAGAATATAAGGAAAAGGATATATATATAAGATAAGAACTCAATGTTTAATTGTAAAGAAATCAAGTATGAATATTACTCAAATAGGCAGATTTGGGATGCTGTTGATGATGGCATCTGTTGCAATCTCGTGTTCTGACCCTAATCCTTTGGACTCATACACTCGTGTTCCGTTCGAAAAAACGGAAACGGATGACGGAAATAGTGATGGTGACGGAGACGGTGCCGGCGGTTTGTTCGAGAAAGGAAACGGAACGGACAGCAAACCTTATATGATAATGAATGCTACGCAGATCAGAAATATGCGTAGTGTGTTGAAATCGGGAATGAAAGTTTATTTCCAGTTAGGTGCTGATATTGATATGGCAGGCATTGATGACTGGCAGTCGTTGAATGGTTCCGGTGATTTTCCTTATGAAATAGATTTTGACGGAGACAGCCATGTTATTAAGAACTTCAAATGTTCTGTCGGTGATTATCCAAGTTTCTTCGGAGTATTGTGCGGTGATTGTCGTAATGTGGGCTTTGTGAATGCTTCTGTATCATCTGCTCGGCAGGGGATTGGAATTATTACCGGTTATCTCGGACTTAAAGATAAAGGTAACGGAAATAAGACAGGAAGAATTGTGAACTGCTATACGACCGGCGAAGTAATCGGTTCTGGTGCGGCAGGTGGAATAGCCGGTGTATTGGCAAATAGCTATGATGGGCAGGAAAGTTATATAAAGAACTGTTATTCAAATGCAACGGTCAGCGATCAGGCGGCAAGTGGCGGAAAAGCAGGCGGTATTGCCGGACGAAAAGTAGGTGTCGGCGGATTTATTGAGAACTGCTATGCATACGGAGCAGTCAGTGCAACTAAAGGAGGCGTAGGCGGTATTTTGGGACAAATCGACAAAAGTTGTGACATTGCTATCAAGAACAGCGCAGCATGGAGTAACTTGACCGGAGTGGATGCTTCGTCAACCGTAGGACGCATTGTTGGGGTCTCTGCTTCATTAGGCAGTTATGAGAATTGTTACGCCTGCGAAAGTATTGTACTCAAAGTGAATGAAAAAACGATTACCGCATCAGACGAATCATCAGCCACGGGAACAACTTTTCACGGAGTGGCGAAGTCAGCGGAAGAACTGGGGAATATCATCGTAGCCTGGAATCCGAATCTTTGGAAAAAAGGAACGAACGGTTATCCGATATTCCAGTGGTCTGAATAAATAAAGCCAGTCGATACAAAAAAGCAGAAATAATCTGCTTTTTTGCTTTTATAGGGGTTGGGCAGATGAATGATGAGTTGTTTTATCTTATAGAAGCGATTCAGAGAAATACTACAATCGAATATATATATCCTTAAATATAAATCACTTTAAATTGTAACAACTTAATTGATAAAATTATGAATGACCGAAGAAACTCATTTTTTAGACTGTTTCTCCTGATTCTGTTGTGTTTGGGCGTCCAGTCACTACGGGCGCAGACAGTTACAAAGGTCTTTAAAAATGAGCCGCTGAAGGCGGTATTAAAAGAAGTTGAGCGGCAGACGAAGTACTCCATTATCTATAAAACGGACGAGGTTAATGAAAACAAGAAGATAACGGCTTCCTTTCAGCAGGCAACTGTTAATAATGTGCTTGCTACTGTTTTGGATAAGGATGTAGAGTATAAACTACAAAACCGGATGATTATCATCACAAAGAAAACAGAACGCAATACTACTGCCGTCCCATCGCAGCCTTTACATCGGATTACGGGGAAAGTGGTCGATGTGAACGGTGACCCGGTAATCGGTGCCAGTGTACAGGTGATGGGACAGTCTATGGGAACGATCACGAATTTGGATGGTGAATTTACATTATCCTCGGTTCCGGCCAATGCCCTAGTCGTTGTGTCTTATATCGGATTTGAGAAGAAAGAAATTAAAGTCTCCGACTTGCAGAAATCTTCGAGAGTAATACTCCGGGAGGATACGGCTACGCTGGAAGAAGTGGTGGTGGTAGGCTACGGTACTCAAAAGAAAATAAACCTGACGGGAGCTGTTGCAGTAGTAGACAGTAAAGCGATGGAAGACAGACCCGTGCCGAGAGCCTCACAGATGTTGCAAGGGACTGTGCCCAATATGAATGTAACTTTTGGGTCTGGGTATCCGGGAGCTTCGGCAACTATCAATATCCGTGGTGTGAATTCTATCAGTGGCAATGCATCGCCATTAGTGCTGATTGACGGAATAGAAGGGGATATCGACCGCTTGAATCCGAATGATATCGCTTCCATTTCCGTATTAAAAGATGCATCTTCGGCCGCTATTTACGGAGCTCGTGCTTCTTATGGTGTTATCCTCGTGACTACCAAGGAAGGCTCCGCCCGCAAGACTACCGTTTCGTATGATGGAAGATATTCATGGAGCAATCAGACGACTTCTACTGATTTTGAAACCAGGGGATATTATTCGGCAGGCATCAACGACTTGTTTTATACCAATTATAACGGAAAGCCTTATACCAACTATACGGAAGAAGACTACCGCCAGCTTTGGTTGCGCCGGAATGATAAAACGGAGAATCCCGAACGTCCCTGGGTGGTTACCGACCAACGTGACGGAAGAGATACATACGTCTATTACGGTAACTTCGACTGGTATAATTATCTTTATCGTAAAAACAGACCGATGTGGGAACACAATATCAGTGTCAGTGGGGGAAATGAAAAGCTGAACTATTATTTGTCAGGGAATACAGTTGACCAAACGGGTATCTTCAGACAGAATCCTGATAAATATAAGGTGTATAATTTCAGAAGTAAAATCTCGGCAAAGATCACTCCACGACTGACAATCAGCAATAACACGAAGTACCATTATAATAGTTACTCTTATCCGGGATTATCGGGGATTAATAACAACTTCAATACTGCGGTGAATCATGCACTGGCGAGCTTTGTACCCATTAATCCGGATGGCAGTGCGGTGTATCTGACTTCGTTGAGCAATTCTGCTGTTTTGGATGGCATGGGAGCTATCCTTGCTTATGGAAAACATAAGAATGAAGACCAGCGGTATGAGTTTTCCACGACTTTCGAAGCAAGTTTCAATGTAATGAAGAACCTGAATGTCCGTGCAAACTACAGCTACCTGCACTATAACTATCAGACCATGAACAGAACAGTAAATGTACCATATTCCAAATATCCGGGTGAGATATCCTATCTGACTACCGGAAGCGGTGTGAATCAGTTGAAGGAAACACAGACCAATCATTGGTATCAGGCTTTCAATGTATATGGTGATTATATGCTGGATATTGCCGACCATCAGATAAAAATCATGGCAGGTTACAATTATGAAACCAAGCGTCTGAAAGATATCAAAGTCTCCCGCCAGGGTTTGCTCTCCGATGACTTGAATGACTTAAATCTGGCAGTCGGAGATGCGATGACTATGTCCGGCGGACAGAATGAATATGCGCTTTTGGGAGCATTTTATCGTCTTAATTACTCCTATAAAGGAGGTCGTTACCTATTTGAGACAAGCGGACGTTATGACGGAAGTTCACGTTTCAGAAGCGGACACCGTTTCGGTTTCTTCCCCTCGGCTTCCGTAGGATGGAGAATCAGTGAAGAACCGTTTTTCGGGAATTTAAAGAAGAATATTGATAATGTGAAATTGCGTCTCTCATACGGTTCGTTAGGAAATCAGCAGGTAGGATATTACGATTATATCCAAACCATTAATACCAACGGTACAATGAATTATATCTTTGGCGATCAGAAGAAAGGCTCTTATGCAAGTGTCTCCGACCCGAATTCCGCCGACCTGACCTGGGAAACCGTTTCGACTTGGAACGTAGGACTGGATCTCGGATTCCTGAACAACCGCCTGAACCTGACTGCCGATGCCTATGTTCGTGATACTAAAGGTATGCAAACTTCCGGCAAAAAGCTTCCTGGTGCTTATGGAGCCAACGAGCCCAAGCAAAATGCAGCCAACTTGCGTACCAAAGGCTGGGAATTGATGCTGACTTGGAATGATGCTTTCAAACTGGCAAACAAACCTTTCCGTTATAACCTGTCCGTAGGCTTGGCAGATAATACATCGGAAATAACCAAATTCGATAATCCTTCCAAGATATTGAGTGATTATTATGTAGGTCAGAAATTAGGAGATATCTGGGGATATGTAGTAGACGGACTTTTCAGAACAGACGAAGAAGCGGCAAACTATAATGTCGATCAAACTGCAGTTAACTTCGTTATCAATACAGCGCAGGTGAATCCGGGACTTCACGCCGGTGATATGAAATTTGTTGATTTGGATGGCGACCATACAATATCTTCCGGCTCGAACACGGCAGATGATCCGGGCGACCGCAAAATAATCGGAAACTCATTACCGCGCTATACATACAGTATTCAAGGTGGTTTCGACTGGTATGGATTCGATTTCTCCATCTATCTTCAGGGAGTAGGACATCAAGACTGGTATCCGGGCACTAATTCTGTATTCTTTTGGGGACCATACGCTCGTCCGTATTCATCGTTCATTCCACGCGATTTCTTGAGCCAGGTATGGAGCCCGGAAAATCCCGATGCTTATTTCCCGCGCCCGATAGGGTATCTTGCTCTCGGCAACAACCGTTCTTTGGGAGTGGTGAATGATCGTTATTTGCAGAATCTGGCTTATTGCAGAGTGAAGAATATCACAGTAGGCTATACGATTCCCGCCGTATGGACGAAGAAGGTAAAGATAGAGCGCCTGCATATCTATTTCAGTGGTGAGAATCTGTTTACCTTCTCTCCGCTAAAGAGCGACTACATTGATCCGGAACAAGCATCGGCAGAAAATTCCATCCAATCGGCAAATGGTAACGCAAAGTTGTACCCTTGGTCAAAGACCTATTCTTTTGGAGTGAACGTAACTTTTTAAACTAACTAATATTTGAATTATGAAACCTGTTTATATAGTATCTTGGTTGTTCGCATTGGCGATATCTTTCGTATCTTGCGACGATTGGTTGGATAAGACACCCAAAGACCGCCTGTATCCGGATGTATATTTCAAGACTGAAGATGAGTTGCGATTATTTACGAATCAGTTTTATAACAATCTGGTTCCGTCCGCTGTTGATATTTATTCCGAGTCGTCCGATTTGATTGTCAAGTCCGACTTGATGCTCGAAATGTCCGGACAGCGCATCATACCCGATGAAGGAAACGGTTGGAATTTTACGGCACTTCGCGATATTAATTTCTATCTGCAGTATTCCCATAACTGCACGGAAGTGAATGCCCGTAACCGTTACGATGGTGTTGCCCGTTTTTTCAGAGCTTATTTCTACTTTGAGAAGGTGAAGAGATACGGCGATATTCCCTGGTATGACAAAGCACTCGACTCGGATGATCCCGAATTGTATAAAGCCCGGGACTCACGTGAATTTGTCATGCAGAAAATGCTGGAGGACCTGGATTTTGCGATAGCCAATCTTCCGAAAACGAAGAATGCGTATGTACTGACCCGGTGGACGGCATTGGCTCTGAAATCCCGTGTCTGCCTGTTTGAGGGTACTTTCCGCAAATATCATGGACTGGAGGATTATGAAAAATACCTGAATGCTTGTGTCTCGGCTTCTGAAACCTTTATGAACGAAAGCGGATATACACTCTATAAATCGGGCAGCACACCTTACAGGGATTTATTCGCTTCCATAAATCTACAAGCGGATGAAGTGATTTTCGGGCGTGACTATGAAGCTTCTCTTTCTGTGCTTCATAATGTGCAGAATTATGAGAACTCCACCACAATGGGACGTCCGGGAATGAACAAGAAGATTGTGAATTCTTATCTGATGGCGGACGGAAGCCGTTTCACGGATAAAGCCGGTTATGAAACGATGACATTCGATCAAGAATGTCAGAATCGGGATCCGCGACTGGCACAAACCATCCGTACCCCTGGATATACGAGAATCGGAAGTACAAAGAAAGAAGCCCCGAACCTGGCTTATACCATGACCGGATATCACCTGATAAAATATTCGATGACGGCTAACTACGATGAATATAATAAATCGTGCAACGATATTCCCCTGTTCCGCACGGCAGAGGTGTATCTGAATTTTGCAGAAGCAAAAGCCGAACTGGGCACTTTGAAGCAAGCCGACATCAATAAATCTATTAAATTACTTAGAGACAGGGTAGGAATGACTAACCTGGATATGGAACTGGCAAATTCAAAACCCGACCCGTATTTGATGAGTGCCGCCACAGGTTATCCGAATGTGAAAGGAGCCAATCGGGGAGTAATCCTTGAAATCCGTCGCGAACGAACCATCGAACTGGCAATGGAGGGTTTCCGTTATTACGACATCATGCGTTGGAAAGAAGGTAAACTATTTGAGAACGACCTGCTGGGAATCTATGTTCCCGGGCCCGGTACTTACGATTTAGATAAAGACGGTACGGATGATGTCTGTTTCTACGTAGGAACAAAACCTGCCGGAAATGTACCTTTATATTTAGAGATCGGCGAGCAGATTCGCTTGTCGAATGGCGAAAGTGGTTATATCATCTGTCATAGTCTGATTACCAAGAAATGGAATGAAGACAGAGATTATTTGTACCCTGTTCCTATCAGCGAACGTACTTTGTCCAATGGTGTGATAACACAGAATCCCGGTTGGAATGACGGATTGAACTTTAATTAATTAGATTCAGAAATATAAATTCTTATGAAAAATATGATTTCTTATATATGTCTTTTGGCAACCGTGTTTGCCAACTTGTCCTGTGCCGACGACATGGACAACTCTAAATTCGATAATATGATACCTTACGGTAAACAGGAAGTTTCCTATACTTATCCGAAAGGGGAGGGGAACCTTAGAGTGTTGACCTTTAATATAAGGCATTGTGCCGGTAACGATGACGTGATTAATTATGACAGGACAGCCGCTGTTATCAACGGAATGGAACCCGATGTCGTTTGCCTGCAGGAAGTGGACTACATGACTACCCGCAGTAATAAAGTCGACCAACTGAAAACCTTGGCGGATAAAACAGGCATGAATCACTATTTTAGTAAGTCAATCGCTTACCAGGGTGGTGAATACGGTAATGGCCTTTTGTTCAAAGGGACGCCGATCAGCACGAAGACTTATCCCCTTCCCGGTGCCGAACTCCGTTCTGCTGCCATAGCCGAATTTGAGAACTATGTAGTTATCTCCACCCACTTGGCTTTGGAAGAGAATAATAGAGTTGAATCTGCAAAACAGCTCACAGACCTTGCCAAAACATATAATAAAGTGGTTTATATGGCTGGTGACTTTAACGAGGACTTGATGAATGGCACATTCTTTACGGAACTGAAGAAAGAATGGGAGGTTGTCAGTTCTACAGAAAACACTTTTCCTACCGGACAGGCTACCAAACGGATTGATTTTGTCGTTACTTTGAAAACTCCACCTACCACTGTGGTAAAATCGAATGTAATATACAACCTGGATGGTGTCAACGTAGCAATAACTTCCGACCATTATCCACTTTATTGTGATTTTAAGAAGCCGACCGGACTTGAAGAATATCCGAAGGCAGAAGGTGACCTGCGCATAGGTAACTATTTCCTGACCTATTGTAAAGGCACAGATGGCGTGATTGATTACGACCGGACAGGACGTATTATCGCCAAAATGAATGCGGATATTGTCTGCTTGCAGGGACTGGATAAGGAGACGGAACGTTCGGAAGGTATCGACCAGTTGAACGTACTGGCACAGAAAGCAAATATGCATGATTACTTTGCTAAAGCCATTGATTATAAAGGCGGTGAATTCGGCGTTGGTATACTGACAAAAGAAGAACCTGTAAGTGTAGACAGATACCAAATGGCGGGAAAGAGCGAGATGCGTGCAGCCATGGTAGTGGAATATGAAAAGTTTGTAGTAGCCAGTACCAACTTCGATACGGATATGGCAAAGCGTATAGAGGCCCTTCAAACGTTAGAAACGAAACTGTCCGCCTATAATAAACCTGCATTCCTGTTAGGATACTTCAATGAGGGCGACTTGGAAAGCGAGTTTTTCCAAATGGTGAAGAGTAACTGGAATCTTCTTAGTGCCGATAAGTCTACCGAAGTCAGTGGTAAGAAACGTCGCCTTGACTTTATCGTGTCTTTGAAGAGTCACAACGTAAATGTGACACAGGCTGATGTGATAGAAAGTCTGTCGGGAGTAGATGTGACCGTTGCTTCTACACATTATCCTCTTTTCTGTGATTTCTCCGGTTTAAAATAGAAGCGTTATAGAGAGGCTGCACAGAGCTATGCACATATCGTGTGTAGAACTGTGCAGCTTCATTATATAGCTTATCAAACATCAAATGGAGTGGTATAAAAAAGTAGAAAGCGGTACATCTTGAAAACTATTCAGTTGAAGTTATCATTCTTTCTCCGATCTATGCCTTTATGGACTTTTTTCTCTCTTCATGCGGTCAATGAGAAATAATCGTGTAACTTTGTAAGCTGTTAGTGTAAAAACAAGAAGAGAAAAAATGATAGTTTGCATAGCCGAAAAGCCATCAGTAGCACGCGATATAGCCGAAGTACTCGGCGCTCATACCAGAAAAGAAGGATATATAGAAGGAAACGGATACCAGGTGACCTGGACATTCGGGCATCTTTGTACCCTGAAAGAACCGCATGAATACACGCCTAACTGGAAATCATGGAATTTAGGTAGCCTGCCAATGATTCCTCCACGTTTCGGCATCAAGCTGATAGAGAATCCTACATACGAAAAACAATTCCACATTATCGAGGGACTGATGCAGAACGCAGATGAAATCATCAACTGCGGTGATGCCGGGCAAGAAGGAGAATTGATTCAGCGTTGGGTGATGCAGAAAGCAGGTGCACGCTGTCCGGTGAAACGTCTGTGGATTTCTTCATTAACAGAAGAAGCTATCCGGGAAGGGTTTGCGAAGCTGAAAGATCAGACAGATTTTCAGTCACTCTATGAAGCCGGACTTTCCCGTGCAATGGGTGACTGGTTATTAGGAATGAACGCCACCCGTCTTTACACCATTAAATACGGTCAAAATAAACAGGTACTTTCTATCGGCCGTGTACAGACACCGACTCTGGCACTGATTGTCAACCGCCAGTTGGAAATAGCCAATTTCGAACCCAAGCAATACTGGGAACTGAAAACCAACTATCGGGATACTACTTTTTCCGCACTTATCCGCAAAAGTGATGAAGAAATAGCTGCGGAAGAAGAAAAGAACGGTGGAAAAAAGAAAATAGATAATCCGGGTATCGACCCTATCGCTAACCGGGAAGAAGGCGAGGCATTGGTAGAACGCATAAAAGATCTTCCGTTTGTAGTCACCAGTGTTGGCAAGAAAGATGGGAGAGAGTTCGCCCCACGTTTGTTCGACTTGACTTCTCTTCAGGTAGAATGTAACAAGAAATTCGCTTATTCGGCTGATGAAACGCTGAAACTAATCCAGTCTCTTTATGAGAAGAAGGTAGCTACCTATCCGCGTGTCGATACTACTTTCTTGAGTGACGATATTTACCCGAAATGTCCCGCTATCCTGAAAGGACTCCGTGATTACGAAATCTTGACGGCTCCGTTAGCCGGCACTACACTTCCTAAATCGAAAAAGGTATTTGACAACTCGAAAGTGACGGATCACCACGCCATTATCCCCACCGGAGTCTATGCTCAAAACCTGACGGATATGGAACGTCGTGTCTATGACTTGATAGCCCGTCGTTTTATAGCCGTGTTCTATCCGGACTGTAAGATTTCTACTACTACCGTTATGGGCGAAGTGGATAAGATAGAATTCCGGGTAACCGGAAAACAAATTCTGGAACCGGGATGGCGTGTCGTGTTTGCAAAGGACGTAAAAGATCCTACTGAAGAAAAAGAGGAAGAGGATGAAAATGTACTCCCTACCTTTGTAAAAGGTGAAAGTGGTCCTCACATTCCCGACTTGAACGAAAAATGGACACAGCCGCCCAGACCTTATACTGAAGCGACCTTGCTTCGTGCAATGGAAACAGCCGGAAAACTGGTGGATAATGACGAACTTCGCGATGCCTTAAAAGAGAATGGTATCGGTCGGCCGTCTACCCGTGCTGCCATTATTGAGACATTATTCAAGCGGAATTATATTCGTAAAGAAAGAAAGAACCTGATTGCCACCCCAACAGGAGTGGAGTTGGTGCAGCTCATTCACGAAGAATTATTGAAATCGGCGGAACTGACAGGTATTTGGGAAAAGAAGCTTCGCGAAATTGAAAAGAAGACATACGATGCCCGCCAGTTTCTCGAAGAACTGAAACAGATGGTTTCGGAAATAGTGATGAGTGTACTTTCTGATAATACAAACCGACGCATTACTATTCAGGATGCAGTAGCTGCAAAAGCTGAAGAGAAAGAAAAGAAAGAAACTAAAAAGCGCGAACGTAAACCGAGTGTACCGAAAGAGAAAAAGCCGAAAGCAGAAAAAGCGGTAAGTGAAGTGAGTTCTAATTCGGCACCTTCTCCGGCTCCGGTTACTACTCCTGCTTCAATTCCTTCTGCTACAGGTGATGTAGATACGTTTGTAGGTCAGCCATGTCCGCTTTGTGGTAAGGGAATTATTATTAAAGGAAAAACCGCTTACGGATGTTCGGAATGGAGAAATGGATGTACTTTCCGGAAAAATTTCTAATAGAAAAGGGATAAGATAATTGGAAGTAAAAAGTCCGTCATATCACGAAGAGAGTGAGAGATGGAGGTTCTGCAATTAGCAGGTTAGATTTAATCTGCATGATATGAATGCGGCCTCTTTATTATGCTGTATTGAAATAAATTAAGTGTGTTTGCATTCCAGGCAAATTTCCTATCTTACTATTGCTTTTTACTGATTTATTTTGTATCTTTAGTGGTTTTCATCCTTTCAGAGATAGATGGTCACCTTATAGAATGATTAATATCACCTTATAAAGTGACGTTCGTCATTCTATAAGGTGACTATTGTCCCGTTGTAAGGTGACAACTACTCGAGTGCATAAAAGATTCTAGTTTTCTGCATAGAAAATCTTAAATCTATGCACTGAATAATCTTAAATACAATAAAGATTATGGAGATATTACTTTATGGAAGTAGAATGTCTTACTCCATTTTTATACGAATTTTACTTTTTTCCATAGCTGTTATCTTGCGATTAATGCCTTCTTGTACTGTTGATTTTCATTTTATATGCTGCCGCACGATGACAAGGTAAAGTACACTGCTGAAAATAGTTAAGTAAAAAACTACCTGGTTTGTTGAAAAATACTATATTTGTACACAACTCTAAATGTTCTATTTATGAAACACGACTGTCAACCAAATCCCATTGATACGGATTATATGGTATTGGTGCATGATATGGTACGATTATCAGAACAAATAGCTCGAAATGTACACAATATGGGCAGGACTTGTATGTTTTGCCATCAATAAGTTATAAGCATGAACCGTTTTATAAACTACTACAAGAAGATATTCTCACAAGAGTATATGGATCGCACCATTTCGGGGGGTATCAAGTCGCAGCTCACTCTGTTACTCGTTACTATTGCTACGGTGCTGGCTATCTTCTTTATCATCGTGATGTTCTTTTCTATCCAACTGTATGGACATGAGGAATGGGGCGAAAGGCTCTGGGTGGTGTACAACAACTTTGTGGATCCTGGTAACCAAATGAACGAGACAGCTTGGTCCAGCAGGCTATTGCTGGGAATTGTTAGCTTTTCGGGATCCATTTTATTGGGCGGTGTACTCATCTCTACCATTTCCAACATTATAGAGCGGCGTGTGGATGTAGTAAACACGGGGCGAATGACTTACCGCAACATAACTCAACATTATGTATTGATAGGTTTCAATGAACTGTCTATCAATATGATACGCGAACTATATAACGAATGTCCTTCGGCACGTATCTTACTGATGAGCGGTATAGAGGCGGCAACGGTACGCCATCGCATACAGTCTGCCTTGCCCATCGAAATAGAGCGGCAAGTGCTTGTTTACTTTGGCAACATTGAGTCGATCGAAGAACTTCAGCGGTTGAACATAGCGAGCGCGAGTGAAGTGTATGTACTGGGTGATGAGGAACGTTGCGGACGCGATGCTAAAAATATAGCGATTGTGCATTTGGTAAGTGCTCTGCGTGGCAAATGCCCCGATGGCAAAGTGATGCCTGTATATGTGCAGTTTGACAGTATCCCTTCGTACTCTAACATACAGAAAATGAATCTGCCGCCGGAGGTGTTTTGCATTGAGGGGAAACCTAATATCTTTTTCCGTCCCTTTAACCTCCACGAGAATTTGGCACGGCAACTATGGAGTCTCTATGCTGCCGATAGTGAAAGGTATTATGATCCGCTAGACTATCGCCCCATAAGCATAACGCAACAACCTGATGGAAGCTGGAATGCTACTAGCCAAGACTATGTGCATCTGGTTATTGTGGGATTCAATCGGATGGGACGCTCGTTGCTGCTTGAAGCACTACGTATCTGCCATTATGCCAATTACGATGACCGTCTGCCGACAGATGAACGCATACGTACCCGCATCACTTTGGTAGATCGAGAGATGGAGTCACAGAAAGACTACTTTAAAGCTCAATTTCCTTATATAGAGAGTCAGATAGACGACATAGAGGTCGAATATTGCCATGACGATATTTGTAGTACTGCTATGCGCACCCGTTTACAACAATGGGCACAAAATAAACACTGTATGCTTACAGTGGCTATTTGTGTGCATGATCCCGATTTGAGTCTCTCATTAGGGCTCAACTTGCCGCATGAGGTTTATCAGCATCAGTGTCGTGTACTTATCCGTCAGGATTTTAATAACGATTTGTCGTCGATAGTGGACGATGAGCAAGGGCGTTATCGTTATGTCAAGGTGTTCGGCATGGTAGACAGGGGAATGAAGAAAAACATTTTGCAGGATAAACTGGCTTTGTATGTGAATTATCTCTACGATTGTTGTTATACGGATGAAAGCCTCAAGCAGAAAGAGGTGTTGAAGAAGATGTATGAATCTTATGGCAACCACTCTGCCGACTTCATTTTGATGAATCATCAGGCACAGTATCTGTGGAATAAATTGAGCGAGCCGTTACGTTGGGCTAACCGCTATCAACTGGATGCCTATAGTGTATTTTGTCGTACGCTGGGCTACGGTATTAAGCGGAGCGAACGTTCGCCGGCACGCATATCCGAATCTATGTTCAATGAGAATCTACCGTCTCAAGTTTTGTATCTGTTGGTGCGCATGGAGAAATATCGATGGAATGCCGAGCGTACAGTGGCTGGCTGGAGACGTGCCGAGGTGAAAGATAAAGTTTTCTTGCAACACCCTCTCATTATGCCTTTCAACGAATTGCTGCAAAAGTACCCCGAAGAGGTGGAGAAGGATGCCGACGTTATTCTTAATCTGCCCTATGTACTGGCATTGGGAGGATATGAACTTTATAAACTGGCCGATCAATAAGTCGACTTGACATTTGTATATAATAACAGTATTTAGATCTATGAGAAACATAAAAGTCTTTATTGCTTCGTCGGCCGAACTCGATGAAGATAAATTGCAGATGGATCTTTATTTTTCACAGAAGAATAAGGGGTATAGGCAGCGCGACATCAATTTTGAACAACGTACCTGGCGTGATTTCCCCAGCTATCTTTCTGAAGAGCATCTGCAGAGTAGATACGATGACTACATTCGTCAGTGCGACATTGTGATTTTCCTCTTCCATACCCGTTTGGGGCAATATACATTACGCGAGCTACAAGTTGCATTCGAACAGGTAAAGGCGAGTGGGGGGAAGCGTCCAAAAATCTATATTTATGCTAAGCGCGATGAGCATGGCGAGGCATTACTAGAGAAGCTGAAACAATACAGTGAACAAGAATATGGACATTTCTGTGATACTTATGCCGACTACAATGAGCTGTTTCATCACTTTGACTATCAGTTAACGCAGCTGGAAAACGAAGGATTCATACGCCCCGATCCGGTAGATTTGCCACGTACCAAACGTTTTGTTTTGCTTTGCTTACTTCCCGCAGTGATAGTGGGTCTTTTTTTGCTGGTCTATCAGTTGTGGCAACCTGTAACGTTCAGGGTAGAATTAAAGGAGGCAATCCCCACTGAACTGCCCTTTCGGGGTGCTACGCTCACACTGAAGTATGCCGATGTGGTGGAAACCCGCGAACTGGCTACGTTGCAGGAAGTGGTGGAATTTGAGGGGATCAATCGCAAGCATGCCTGGCTCGACGATTTTACTTTAAGTTTCAAAGCGAAGGGCTATATGCCTATAGATACCACACTAAGTTACATTCATACTTGCCCTCTAAATATCTGTCGTAATAGTGATGCTGGTGTGCTGAAAGGTGTCGTGACCGATGAAGAGCGACGCCCCGTGGCTGATGCTCGTGTGCAAGTACTGGGTTACTCTGCACAGACCGGGGCCGACGGTTCCTTCTTGATAGAAATCCCACTGTCTCAGCAAGCCATTAGTTATCGCCTCACAGTGATGAAAGATGGTTTCGATATTTGGGATTATAATGGAGTGGCTCCATCGCCTACCGAGCAGATGCGCATAGCCTTGCGTAAAAAGTAATATAACCTTCAAACACAGTATACTCATGACAAAACTCTTACTTACTATTGCACTATGTGCAGCTACTCTTTTGTCTATACATGCACAGAGTCAACGCGGTACAGTAGTCATACAAAACTCGGGTAAGAAAGCCTTGCCACAGGTGACGATAGTGATAGAGGGAGCTACCCCCACTACCAGTGATGCCCGAGGCTGCTTCGAAGTGCAACTACCCAATCATATAGAAGGACAACGGTTACTTATACAGCAGATAGCATACCGCGACTGGGTGGTGGTTAACCAACACATGGTGAACCAATGGGTATATGCACCCACCAAAAACTATAGAGTCGATATGTGTGCTAAAGAGGAGTATACGGCTAGAGTTGAGCAATTCTACCAGATAGGTAAAACCAATGCGAAGGCTAAGTATACCAGTGCCATGGTTCAACTCAAACAACTCAAAGAGGAAGGTAAAGTGAATAGCGACCGCTATATGCAACGCCGGAAAGAGATACAAGCGGCTCTGAACACTGCACAAGAGATGTTAGACTGTTATGTACCTTTACTGGTAGCTATCAATACAGACTATTTGGAACCTATAGAAAAACAGGCACAACAACTAGTGACGCAGGGAAAGCTGGATGAGGCTATCGGACTATACGAAGGATTACAATTGGAAAAAAGATTGGCGCATGACCTTGGCTTAAAGAAACAGTGGGATGAAGATATCGAAAGTATGATACCCACTGTTGAACGCTATGCACAAACATTGGTGTTACAAGGTGGTGAGGAGAGTTACCGGAAGGCAGGAGATTTATTCAAGAAGATAGCTGACAGTAGTCCCACACACATGGACCGTAATGCCGATTACGCAAACTTTGCTTATTATCAACGGAATTTTACAGATGCAGAGGCTTACTACAAGAAAGCCATAGAGCACAGCAAAACACCTTATGATTTGGCTGATTGGTATACGAAACTAGGCCTTATCTATGATGATATGAACCGCTTGGATGAGAGTATCGACTACTTTGACAAGGCACAACAATTGCTCGAAAAGTTACCGAGGAACATACTGGCTACAGCCGAACTTACGGTAAACCTTGATATCAACTTTTCGACTGTACTCTTTAAAATGGTACGTAAGGGTACTCCCGAAACAAAATTGAAAGGCTGCCGAATAGCGCTCAATTCGCTCAAAGAGGCTGTGAAGATACTATTAGCTTTAGGTCCCACACAGGCACCAGACTACGAATCTAAGCTTATGGTCTGTTATCAAAACATGACTACTATCTATGGGGTGATGGGCGACAAGAAAGGGCTGGCACAAGCCCAGGCGGACATTGCTAAACTTAATATGACTGATGCCAAAGCTGATACGCAGGTAGAGTATTGGGTGGCGAAAGGAAACAATGCCAATTATAAAAAGAAATATGACGAGATGTTAGCTGCCTATCTGAAAGCTGATGAGATCATAGAGAAATTGTATCGTAACAATCCTTCTCAATATAAAATAGAGCGCATTACTATCTATCAGTTGTTAGCTGCTGCCTATTATGAGCAGGATCGCTATGTCGAAGCGGTGGAGGCTGATGAAGAAGGCTTGGCTATTTTCAATACTCTCCCCGACGAGGAGCAGAGTACACAACGCGAACTTTATTATAACCTCTATTACAATCTCTATCAATGCTACTATTACACCCAACAGCATAATGAGGCATACGATGCTATCGAAAAGATTCATCCTTTCCTGAAGACCGAGGCGTCAGAATATGCTGTAAATATATGGTTCACAGCGCTCAACGCCGCCTACAATTTGGGGCGTTATGAAATCTTGAAATATGGTGAAGAGATTATTGAAACCTTGAAAGCATGTCAGGACAACAAGACTGTTTATTCGCAGGTCAATACTTGTTATGCTTTGTTAGGGGCACTTTTCTTCGTTACCGGACATGTAGATACTGCTTTTTATTTCTATGATCTCAGCGATAAGGGCGCTACCCGGCACGGACATGTCCGTATGTTGGCTTATAATAAACTCAATCGTCTGTCGCTTAGCCTTATATGTCATCGGGCACAAGAAGTCGTTGCAGATGCTCCTGACGTAGAAACGGAATTGAAGAAAAGGCAGGGCGATAACGACAGTTTTGCACAATTAAAGTATATTCAAATGATGGCTTATATGATGTTGGGGCAATGGAACGAAGCTAATCGTATCTCGCAGCTCATGAATCGGATGCCATCGCAGGATGCAGCAACCGGACGTGCCCATGCACTGTTGGCACAGGCAGTGTTATGCATGCACACCAAACAGGAAGCGAAGCCCTATTTTGATCGTTTCATAACCGAGGCAGAGGATGCGCGCCGCTCCAGTCTCTTCATGTACCATGAACTGATGGCAGACTACTATTTTGTATGCCTCTACTATGCTATGCAGAATAAACAATACAAACAGGCTTCAGAGATTACTGCCAAATTAGCTGATGTTGTGAATAATTTGACCGAGGAATCTCCTATTCGAGGCGTTTATATGCAAATACTGTTCCTGAACAAATGCGGAGATTTGGCTTACTTCACTCACCACTATCAGAAGGCTCTTGATATATATGAAAGTACTATCTCTTTATTTTATGAATATCATGCAAACTCAAAAGTGCAATGTTATACCTATATGTATGACTGGGTGTCGACATTATTGCTGGATAATGATTTTTATAAAGTAGAGCAAGCCATGCGACAGATGGGAACAGCCCGTCAGGGAATCATTCAGCAGGCCTTCATACTAGCACTTCATGTTTTACATACCGATGTCCAAGCGGGTAAAGAACTGGTGGCTCATCTCAAAACTCGTAAGTTGTATAAAAGTGAAGAGTATTATGCTCCGGTTTTATTGCTTTACAGTAAACAGATGAAGGATCGCATAGGGCAAGACTATCAACCTACACTAAATCTACTCATTCAATTGTTGTCATGAGAAAATATTTGTTGTCATCAGCTTTCTGTGGGCTATGTGTCCTTGGTATTCAGGCTCAAGTTACACTCAAAGGAGTGGCTGTGAAAATGAACTCTGATTTTACTCCTGTAGCAGGAGTAGAGGTTGTTGTGCAAGGTGGTGTGCCTACTCTCACTGATGGTGCGGGTACTTTTATGCTGAAACTACCTCACATGGAACCGGGCGACCTTCTTTTTGATATCCGTATCAGCAAACAGGGTATGGAGATAGTTAATCTCAAAGAGGTAGAGCAATGGGTGGCAAGCGGAGATATACTCTATAAAGTAGTACTCTGTCCGAAAGGGTATATTGAGCAGAGCAGGCGCAAATTCTACAACATAGGCAAGAGTTACTATCAGCGGGAGTACGAACGCAAATTGCAGGAACTCCGTGTGACACGTGAGTTGCAGCAGGCAGATATTGCTACTTTTGAACAAGAGATGTCACAACTCAGTCAGGAGTATGATAAGCGTATGAAGTTGCTGGATTACTATGCCGATAAGTTTGCACGTATCAACAAGGACGAGCTGTCGGCCATGGAGCGACAAGCTATGGCATTGGTAGAGAAGGGAGACATTGATGGTGCTATACACATCTATGAAGCATCGGGTATTGTGGAACAATTTAGTAACAAAATGGCGCAACGTGATTCATTGCAACAGTCATTGCAAACTACCCGTAGGCTCATTAAACAGCAGTTGGAGTGGTACGAAAAAGAAGGAGGCAGTGTATCTCAAGAAAAAGCGATTCAGCTTAAGCAGGCGTTACAACAACTAGAGGAAAAGTACAAACTAATGAATAGAAAATGAAGTAAGCACTATCTATACAAAGATTGTGTACTTTTAATCTGGCAGTGACACTACCAGCCGTAATCCATAATCAATATCCCATCGTTGCGGGTTAACTCCGTAGCGGCTGGTGACTTTACAATATTTCTCGAAAGTATAATAACTACCTCCACGCAACACTTTATGCGTATCTTTTTCGCTTATGACCGGAGCGATGTTTCCGGTAAAAGGAACCTTTCTGTCATACCAGTCCATACACCATTCATATACGTTTCCACTCATGTCATAAAGTCCCAGTTCGTTGGGCTTCTTCGTTCCTGTTTCTTTGGATACGTAAGTATTGTAATATTTTTCTCTAAACCAGGCAACCTGTTCTGCATTATTGCTGCCGGCATAAATGAAATTCTTGGTTTTTAGTCCCCCACGTGCTGCATATTCCCATTCTGCTTCGAAGGGGAGACGGAAGGGTAGACCGCTTAATTGAGAAAGTTTTTTGGTAAATCGTTGAGCGTTGAACCAATTGACTTGGTCTACCGGATAGTTACGTCTGTGTTGGTTAGAAGGATTTTCTCCCATAATGACATACCATTCATCCTGACTAACTTCATATCGGTTGATGAAAAAAGAGGCTACATCCACGGGATAGTTGTTGTTGTCTCCGAGATTGGCTGTACCACCTTCCACGTAAACCATATTCCATAGTATATAGCGTATAACCTCTTTTTGTTCTTTATTTATTGTCGGCGACCAGTGCAAGGCTTTTTCTAATTTGGAGGGGAGAGTGTCAATAATACTTGCTTCTCTTCGACATTTATCGTGGTATCGTTGCCACACTTGTTGTTCTTGCGCTCTGCTTGATAATGCGATTCCTTGTAATAGAAAGCAAATGATTATAGTTTGTTTGGTGTACTCTTTTATCATGATAATTGTATGTTTATTTATTGGACGAACTAAAGTAGCAATGACTGCAATAGTAACACTTAAATTTATTTAATATTTTTCGCTAAGAAATGATCTCTGTGATGGTAACCCTCATACGTTGAAAACCCAAAATTTCTTCCTGCATTGGATAAATGCCTTTTTTTCATTAAAATCCTCTTTCTTTTAGGCAATAATCGTGGCGCGTTTGTTATTTATAAATAAGAAGATCAATTATTTAAATAGAATGAACATGAAGAAAAAATTAGCAGGAGTTGCATTGGTGTTGGCTGCCGTCTCTTTGATGAGTATACAGCCTGTAGAAGCATGTACGCGTGCAGTGTATATAGGCCCTGACCAGATGGTGGTAACAGGACGTACAATGGACTGGAAGGAAGATATCATGACGAATATCTATGTATTTCCGCGTGGCATCCAACGTATGGGACATAACAAGGAGAAAACTGTGAACTGGACTTCCAAATATGGAAGTGTGATTGCTACAGGATATGATATAGGTACTTGTGACGGAATGAACGAGAAAGGATTAGTGGCTAGCCTGCTTTTCTTGCCGGAATCCATTTACTCTCTTCCCGGCGATACCCGTCCGGCAATGGGTATCAGCATTTGGACACAGTATGTGCTTGATAACTTTGCCACGGTACGCGAAGCGGTGGATGAATTGAAAAAGGAGACTTTCCGCATTGATGCTCCCCGTATGCCGAATGGAGGACCGGAGTCTACCTTGCATCTGGCCATAACCGATGAAACAGGCAATACGGCTGTATTGGAATATCTGGATGGGAAATTAAGTATTCACGAAGGAAAAGAATACCGGGTGATGACAAATTCTCCTCGATATGAACAGCAGTTGGCCATTAATGATTACTGGAAAGAAATCGGTGGCTTGCAGATGTTACCGGGAACCAACCGGGCAAGCGACCGTTTTGTACGGGCTTCATTCTACATTCATGCCATTCCGCAAATTGCGGATGCAAAGATTGCAGTTCCCAGCGTGTTGAGTGTGATGCGTAATGTTTCCGTGCCATTTGGTATTAATACACCGGAGAAGCCTTATATATCTTCTACCCGTTGGCGTTCCGTATCCGATCAGAAGAATAAGGTATATTATTTCGAATCTACCCTGACTCCGAATTTGTTTTGGCTGGATTTGAAGAAAATTGATTTTAGTCCAAAAGCCGGCATCAAGAAACTGTCTCTGACAAAGGGCGAAATTTATGCAGGTGATGCAGTGAAGGATTTGAAAGACAGCCAATCATTTACCTTCCTTTTTGAGACTCCGGTCATGTAATTTGTCAGTGTGATAGATATATAAAAGAGTGGTGGACAAATGCTTGTAATCAAGCTTGTCCACCACTCTTTTATATATATCGTTTATAACTTGATTGTTATTTATCCGCTTTATCGTCTGGCATATTCTTGATGAAACTCAATGACTGCCTCTATCCCTTTCCGGAAGATATCCAATGAGCAGTTCTCGTTCGGAGAATGGATTGCATTCGATTCGAGTCCAAATCCCATCAATACGGTTTTGATTCCCAATACCTGTTCGAAAGTAGAGATGATGGGGATACTTCCGCCACGGCGTACCGCCAACGGCTTTTTCCCGAAAGCGATCTCGAAACCTTTCTCTGCTGCCTGATAGGCAGGAAGTGAAATCGGGCACACATATCCTTGTCCCCCGTGCATGGGAGTCACTTTCACCTGTACTGTATCAGGAGCGATACTAAGAATATAATCTGCGAACATTTGCGAAATCTTATGGTGATCCTGATGCGGTACTAACCGGCAAGATACTTTAGCATAAGCCTTTGAAGGCAGTACGGTTTTAGAACCTTCTCCTGTATATCCGCCCCAAATACCACATACGTCAAAAGACGGACGGCAACTGTTACGTTCCAATGTGCTATATCCTTTTTCTCCGAAAAGCTCTTTTACACCGATTGCTTCTTTGTATTTCTTTTCGTCAAAAGGAATATGGGCTATCATTTCCCGTTCGGTTTGCGGCACTTCTTCCACGTCATCGTAGAATCCGGGAACAGTGATACGTCCGTCGGCATCCGTTACTTTGCTAATAATCTGGCAAAGCACGTTGATCGGATTGGCTACCGCACCCCCGAAATGTCCGGAATGCAAGTCACGATTCGGTCCCGTCACTTCTATTTCCCAATAAGCCAGTCCGCGCAGACCAGTAGTCAATGAGGGCAGTTCAGCTCCTAGCATACTCGTATCCGACACCAGAATAACGTCTGCTTTCAGCAATTCTTTATGTTCTTCGCAGAAAGCTTCCAGACTGGGCGAACCTATTTCTTCTTCACCCTCGAAGATGAACTTCACATTATTCTTCAGTAATCCGTTTTTGACGAGATATTCAAATGCTTTCACCTGAATGAACGATTGTCCTTTGTCATCATCCGCTCCACGTGCCCAGATATGTCCGTCACGTATTTCCGGTTCAAACGGTTCGCTTTTCCAGAGTTCCAATGGTTCGGCCGGCATCACATCGTAATGAGCGTAGATTAATACAGTCTTTGCATCCGGGTCCACGATCTTTTGAGCGAAAACAACCGGATTGCCCTGTGAGGGCATTACCAATGCTTCGTCCACACCTGCTTCCAATAACAGCTGTGCCCAGCGTTCCGCACAAGCCAGCATATCGTCGTGGTGCTCCGGCAGAGCACTGATACTGGGAATGCGAATAAGGCTGAACAAGTCATCCATCATCTTTGGTTCGTGTGCCGCTATGTATTTTTGAATCTCGTTCATTAGAGTTGCGTCGTTTTATCCAGTAAGTAATAATCGAGTATAGTCATGGCGGCCATTGCTTCTACGATAGGTACGGCACGAGGTAATACACAAGCGTCATGACGTCCGCGTGCTTTCAGAGTGGTGTCGACGCCATCAATGTTGACAGTTTCCTGTTCCATCAGCAGTGTGGCAATCGGTTTGAACACTACACGGAAATAAATATCCTGACCATTACTCAATCCTCCCTGAATACCTCCGGAGTGATTGGTGTGCGTCTCGATCCGTCCGTTATTGTTATAGAAAACATCGTTCTGTTCGGAACCTTTCATTTTCAATCCCTTGAATCCTTCGCCGTATTCGAATGCTTTGGCAGCGTTGATGCTTAACATGGCGTTACCCAAGGCAGCATGAAGTTTACCGAAAACAGGTTGTCCCAATCCGATGGGGCATCCCTTAATGACACAAGTCAGTGTACCTCCGATGGTATCGCCTTCGCCTTTTACCTTATATATAAGATCTGCCATTTCTTTTGCTTTTTCAGGGTCCGGACAACGTACATCGTTGGTTTCTATCAGGTCGAAATTATAGTCCGAGTAAGTACCCTCCAGTTTGATAGGACCTACCTGCGAGGTATAGGCCGTGATATTGACTCCCAGTTGGCGGAGTGCCAGCTTAGCCAATGCACCGGCTACAACGCGCGAAATCGTTTCGCGTGCAGAGGAACGTCCGCCGCCGCGATGGTCACGGATTCCATACTTCACCGTGTATGTGTAATCAGCGTGTGAAGGACGATATACATTTTTCAGATTGTTGTAGTCATTGGGGTGTTGGTTTTCATTCCAAACGATAAAACCGATAGGACACCCGGTTGATTTCCCCTCAAAAATACCTGAAAGAAACTCTACTTTATCAGCTTCTTTGCGTGGGGTGGTAAGGATTGATTGTCCCGGACGACGGCGATTTAGTTCTTGTTGTACAAATTCTTCGTCGATGGTAATTCCTGATGGGAATCCGTCAATCACTCCTCCAATTCCTTTTCCATGAGACTCACCGAAACTTGTGAGTCGAAAGATATTGCCAAATGAATTAAACATAGTTGTGGCTTTTTTAAAATTACTATATGCAAATATAACAAAGTTTTCGGTAAGAAAGTTGCGAACTCGAAATAACTTCGAAAAAGGAAGCATATTGAACCTTTTTTCTTCTTTTTAGTTTATAAAGGACGAATTTATTGTAATAACTAAACCAAAGACGTATGAAAAAGAATCTATTGTATTTATTGGCATTGGTATGTTCTCTTACTCTCTTTGCTGCTTGTAGCAGTGATGACGACGACAGTGATAACAAGAATAATGAGAATCCTCCCGAAGAGGAAGCTGTGATAACGGCTCCGGATGTAATCGGAACGTATTGGGGAAATCTGGATATATCCATGATACCGGATGGCTCGGATCAGGAAATTGTCATTGGCGACGGAATAGAGAAGTTTATCACGCTCTCGCAGGTCAGCAATACGGAAGTGAAGATTGAACTGAAGGATTTTGAATTGTTCATCAACCAGCAGATATTAAAATTTGGAGATATTGTCATTGATAAATGTGAAGTGAAAAAGGGGGAAGGTGTGTCTACATTCACCGGACAGCAAGATCTTACATTTGAAGGAGATGCTGCCTCTTTGGGTACTTGCCCTGTGACAGTTACGGGAACCGTAGAAGATGGAAATGCAGACATGACTATTAATGTGAAAGTGCCTGCATTGCAACAGACGGTGAAGGTAACCTACTCCGGAGTGAAGCAGGTGGCAGAGCCTAGTGGGACTTAAAAAGCATACCCGAAACCTATATTCAAGTAGATGGGGTACATAGCAAAAGTGATTGTATTAAAATCGTTTTTAAATATATCATTCAATCCCCAGGTAAGATCGGCATACACATTGAGGTGCTTGAAGGCTCGCCATCCGGCTCCTACCTGTAATCCCCACTGGAAATGTCTCAAGTCGTCCGAGAAATCGTATGTTGCAATTTTACCGTCGGTAAACTCAACCTTCGGACCGGTGGGATTATCTTCCCGCAAATATCCTTCGTATACGTGACCTGAAAATTCTCTTGAAAGTAGATAGGAGAAATAAGGTCCGGCTTTGATATTCCACCGGTTGGTTAGTTTGTAGGTAGCCATCAGAGGTATTGTCAGTCCGGCGGTATGTACTTTGGTTTTTACTCCGCCTGTCCATACTCCGCTGATTCTTTCACCTCCCTGCCCGAGAATCTCCATATTGTAATTCTTCACGGTGGCTTCGGTAGTCATTGCTTTGTTTTCAAGCCGCAATCCGACTATAATTCCGAGCTTGTTCTGAACGGCAATCCATTTGGTCACTTCACCTCCTATACTGATAGCTAATGTCGGGTTATATCCGTCAATGGAACGGATTTCCACCGGAAGAGGAAGCGGGGCTGTGCCGCCAATGCTGAAACCTGCTTTTATCTCATATTCCAGTCCGTGAAGGGCGGAACGGATCAGTGTTTCATTTCGATCAACCTGTGCATAGCCGGGGAGGGCTATTCCTATACAGGTTAGTAAACTGAATATATACAGATAGATTTTCATTGTTCTTGTTGTTATAAAGTTATTTAGTTCCACTAATCTTCCGAGTGATAGATTAACTCGGCCTCGTCAATGAGCAACGTACTTCCGATTGCTCCGTTAAAATGATCTCCTTCCAGACTTGAGGTGAACACTATGGCTATATTATATTTTCCATCCATTAGCTTTTCCTTATCTATGAATTTGCCGGGGAGAGTGGTGAAAGGAAGCTTAAAGTAAGTCCATTCGTTCGTTTCTTTGGCGTTATTAATCCGTGCTGTTGAAATCAGGTTTGGGCTGGTAAATGCGTTCGTTCCGTCAAGGGTTGGAACAGATTCGCTGGTTTCGTACATGATGGCATATATGTCACAGATATCTCGTTTCCCATTTACAGGTTTGCCTCCTTCTGTAAACTGATCTCCCGCTTTGTACTTATAATAGCCAGCCAGATAAGTAGGTACATGCCGGAAAGGAAGACCGAATTTAGTTGCTTTAAGCGGATTACTCATCGCATTGCTTACATCAAAGGAACCGATAAACAGATTTCCTGCCGCGATAGGCATTCCTGCTATTTGTCCAAAGAATCCGGTACTGCGTGTCACTAAAGAAAGGCATTTGCCGGCTTTTCCGTCCGTTATTTGGAAAGTGGGAGTCATCAGCAGTTTTGGCTACGCCGGTCATGGCATAGCCCGCATTTCCACTGGCCCATTCCATAACGACTTTACCTCCTTCGCGTTCTACAAATATGTAGTACTTCTTTCCGCCAAGCGTATCTTCGAAATTATAGTTCGTGGCAAGTTCCGTGTCGATAACGGATATGATATACGTTTTCTTCCAAACACCATCGGCAGCTGTAACAGTATATTCTTGTGGAGTATTGAAATTTCGTTCCGTACCGCTAAGAGGATTAATTGTAGCTCCCGGAGTCAATGTAAATTCAGGTGTAAGTTCTGAAATATCAGTTCCCGGACCGACGAAGATAGTGATGGAATTATTGTTAATAATAGGACTGGTTGTCATGGCTACTCCCGGTAGTGTGCAACTTACTATGTCTGCTTCTGCATTGAGAGCTTCTTCGCCGATACAGGAAGAGGAAACAATAGCCAGTAGCAAATAGAGAATCACGTGTTTTGCTTTCATTTTTCTATCAATTCTTTCTGTTAAAGTTTGGTGTATGGGAGATTTTATAACAATATGAGATTTTATTTGTTCATTATAGAATGTTGGAAAAGAAAGAATTTCCTATTTTTGTGGAACCAAAACTTATAAGTCCATGACTGAATCAGAAAGAAGGCAAATTATAGAGTTGATTAAGAAAGAAGTCATTCCGGCTATTGGATGTACGGAACCTATCGCAGTAGCGCTTTGTGTAGCTAAAGCTGCTGAAACGTTGGGAGTGAAACCGGAAAAGATAGACGTCTTGTTAAGTGCTAATATACTAAAGAATGCCATGGGAGTCGGAATCCCGGGAACGGGTATGGTAGGTCTTCCCATAGCTGTGGCTTTAGGTGCGTTGATTGGTAAATCAGACTATCAGTTGGAGGTGTTGAGGGACTGTACGCCGGAAGCAGTGGAGCAGGGGAAACTGTTCATTGCAGAAAAACGGATTTGTATTTCTCTGAAAGAAGATATTACGGAGAAGCTTTATATCGAAGTGATCTGTAAAGCGGGAGATAAAACAGCTAAAGCTATCATTGCCGGTGGACATACTACCTTTATATATATAGCCAAAGATGAACAGACATTGCTCGACAAGCAACATACAGTCAGCGAGGAAGAGGAAGATGCTTCGCTCGAATTAAACTTGCGTAAAGTCTATGACTTTGCACTGACTGCTCCGCTGGAGGAGATTCGCTTCATTCTTGATACAGCCCGTTTGAATAAAGCTGCTGCCGAGCAAGCCTTTAAAGGTAACTACGGACATTCTTTAGGTAAAATGCTTCGGGGAACTTATGAACATAAAGTGATGGGGGACAGCGTATTTTCTCATATTCTCTCTTATACATCAGCTGCTTGCGACGCCCGGATGGCGGGTGCAATGATTCCTGTCATGAGTAATTCCGGCAGTGGTAATCAGGGGATATCCGCTACACTCCCTGTCGTTGTCTTTGCCGAAGAGAACGGAAAGAGCGAAGAAGAACTTATCCGTGCTTTAATGCTAAGCCATCTCACTGTTATATATATCAAACAAAGTTTAGGACGTCTGTCAGCTTTGTGTGGCTGCGTGGTAGCTGCTACCGGATCCAGTTGTGGAATCACCTGGTTGATGGGAGGAAACTACAATCAGGTTGCCTTCGCCGTTCAAAACATGATTGCTAATCTGACAGGAATGATTTGTGACGGTGCAAAACCGAGTTGTGCATTGAAAGTAACTACCGGAGTTTCGACAGCCGTATTATCTGCAATGATGGCAATGGAAGACCGTTGTGTGACTTCCGTAGAGGGAATTATCGACGAAGATGTAGATCAAAGTATCCGCAACCTGACAAGAATCGGCTCGCAAGCCATGAACGAAACGGATAAAATGGTGCTTGACATCATGACGCATAAAGGATGCTGATTTCAAGTATTAAGTATCAGGTATTAAGTATTAGCTCAAATAACGGCATAAAAAAAGTATTAAGTATTAAAGCCCGGTTGTGTCCGCATGGAATTAATACTTAATACTTTATAATTTAATATTTTATTTAGTGACAGTGTCCGCCTTCGCAACCGCAGTCGTCGCCACAGCCATCACCGCAGCTGTCGCATCCGCAACTGCAGCCACCTTCGCCACTCATCATTTTCACAAGTTCCTGAATTTCTTCGTTCGTAGCAGGGCGGCTTTCCAGTATTTCACCTTCAAAGATCAGGTCGGCACCAGCCAACGGGTGGTTGAGGTCAACTACTACAATATCCGGTTTGATTTCTACTACGCTGGCATTTACGCGTTGACCGTCACCAGTCATCAAAGGTACGATGTTACCTTCTTTAATACGTTCGCTGTCAAATTTGCCATCTATTTCAAATATATTTTTGGGGAGGTCAATGACGTGTTGTTCGTCATATTGTCCGTAAGCCTTATCTGCCGGAATGGTAAAGTCAAATTTATCACCTTTAGAAAGAGCAGTTATTTGATTTTCGAAGTCTTCGAGTGTTGTTCCTAATCCTGAAATGAATTGAAAGGGATGTTCTGCTTTTGCTTCTTCGAACAACTCTTTTTCACCATCTTCCATTGTATATAGTTTGTATGCAACGGTAATGTACTTGTTTTCTACTGTTTCCATCTGATATTTTTTGTTTCTGATTAATAATTCCCGGTAATCCGGGTCGACAAAGATACGAATTATTTGCTTGTCCTCCGGTATAGGGAGGGTAAATTTCAGATTATTAAGTGCTTTTGTCAGAAAAAGAAGGTGGAATGTGCACTTAGATAATAGTTGTAAATTCAACCTTTAAGTGATAAAATAGAGAAATAATACCTCTCTTTTCTTACAATTATTCGCTTTTAAGTGATTTTTTTCTTCGATTTGTTTGGATATAATAAAAAAGCCCTTACCTTTGCAGCACGAAAATAAAGAAAAGAAGATATGAATATGTTACATACATCTATTAACCTAGCAGTCCTGCATATTATTCGCCTCGTGGTGGTCCCATCAAGAGCGTGAGAAAGGTTTTTGTGTTGTATGTGTTCGTACCATAAAAGATAGAATTTAGAGCCTTTCTCACTTGTGTGAGGAAGGCTCTTTAATTAAAAGATAGATTGAAATGAAAAAGCAATTACGCAGTTCGTTTAGTACACAAGGCCGTCGGATGGCGGGAGCCCGTGCGTTATGGGCAGCCAACGGCATGAAGAAGAATCAGATGGGTAAACCCATTATCGCTATCGTCAATTCGTTCACACAGTTTGTTCCGGGACATGTGCATCTGCATGAAATCGGTCAGCTGGTGAAGGCAGAGATTGAGAAGCTGGGATGCTTCGCTGCGGAATTCAATACAATAGCTATCGACGACGGTATAGCAATGGGGCATGATGGTATGCTTTACTCGCTTCCTTCACGTGACATCATTGCAGACAGTGTAGAGTATATGGTTAATGCGCACAAGGCAGATGCAATGGTATGTATCAGCAATTGCGATAAGATTACTCCCGGAATGTTGATGGCGGCTATGCGTCTGAATATTCCTGCCGTATTTGTATCGGGCGGTCCGATGGAAGCCGGAGAATGGAATGGTCAGCACCTGGATTTGATCGACGCGATGATTAAATCGGCTGATGAAAGTGTCAGCGATCAGGAAGTAGCGAATATCGAGCAAAATGCTTGTCCTACTTGCGGATGTTGTTCCGGTATGTTTACCGCCAACTCAATGAACTGTCTGAATGAAGCAATCGGACTGGCTCTTCCCGGAAACGGAACCATCGTAGCTACACACGAGAATCGTACGCAGCTTTTCAAAGATGCAGCAGAACTGATCGTGAAAAATGCAAAGTTATATTATGAAGAAGGAGACGAAAGTGTGCTTCCTCGTAGCATTGCTACCCGTCAGGCTTTCTTGAACGCCATGACGCTGGATATAGCAATGGGTGGTTCTACTAATACAGTTCTTCACCTGTTGGCTATTGCTCATGAAGCAGAGGTAGATTTCAAGATGGATGATATCGATATGCTTTCCCGCAAGGCTCCTTGTCTCTGCAAGGTGGCTCCCAATACACAGAAATATCATATTCAGGATGTAAACCGTGCCGGTGGTATTATTGCTATCATGGATGAACTGGCAAAAGGCGGTCTGATAGATACATCTGTTCGACGGGTAGACAGAATGTCATTGGCGGAAGCTATTAATGAATATTCAATCACCAGCCCGAATGTAAGCGAAAAGGCAATTAAAAAATATTCGAGTGCAGCCGGAAATAGATTCAATCTCGTACTTGGTTCACAGGGCATGTACTATAAGGAACTGGATAAAGACCGTGCAAACGGATGTATCCGCGATTTGGAACATGCTTATAGCAAAGACGGTGGATTGGCCGTATTGAAAGGCAACATTGCCCAAGACGGTTGTGTGGTAAAAACAGCAGGTGTAGACGAAAGTATCTGGAAGTTTACCGGACCTGCCAAAGTATTTGATTCGCAAGAAGCAGCCTGTGAAGGCATCCTCGGAGGCCGAGTCGTCAGTGGTGATGTCGTCGTCATTACGCACGAAGGTCCGAAGGGTGGTCCCGGTATGCAGGAAATGCTTTATCCTACCTCTTATATCAAATCTCGTCATCTCGGAAAAGAATGTGCTTTGATTACCGACGGACGTTTCAGTGGTGGAACTTCCGGATTGAGTATCGGACATGTTTCTCCCGAAGCGGCAGCTGGAGGCAATATCGGAAAAATTGTGGATGGAGACATTATCGAAATCGATATTCCGGCCCGGAAGATTAACGTGCGACTGACGGATGAAGAACTGGCGGCTCGTCCGATGACTCCTGTCACTCGTGACCGTTATGTACCGAAGAGTCTGAAGGCGTATGCCAGCATGGTAAGCTCTGCCGATAAGGGAGCAGTGAGATTAATCTGATATAGTTCATTTATCAACTATCAACTAATATGAAAGATTTAATAACAGGTGCAGAGGCTATGATGCGCTCCTTGGAACATCAGGGAGTGACTACCATCTTCGGTTACCCCGGTGGTTCCATAATGCCGGTGTTCGATGCCTTGTACGATCATCAAAATATATTGAACCATATTTTGGTTCGTCACGAGCAGGGAGCTGCCCACGCGGCACAAGGTTATGCCCGTGTATCAGGAGAAGTAGGTGTTTGCCTGGTGACGAGCGGTCCCGGGGCAACCAATACGGTAACAGGTATTGCAGATGCGATGATCGATAGTACACCTATCGTAGTGATTGCCGGACAGGTAGGAACAGGTTTTCTCGGAACGGATGCTTTTCAGGAAGTTGACTTGGTAGGTATTACGCAACCAATCGCTAAATGGAGCTATCAGATCCGTCGTGCGGAAGATGTAGCCTGGGCGGTAGCACGTGCGTTTTATATTGCCCGTAGTGGTCGTCCCGGTCCGGTGGTACTGGACTTTGCCAAGAATGCGCAAGTAGAAAAAACGAAATATGAACCGACGAAAGTCGATTTTATTCGCAGTTATGTTCCCGTTCCCGATACGGACGAGGAGTCTGTACAGGCAGCTGCCGAACTGATTAATAACGCCGAACGTCCGCTTGTATTGGTTGGACAGGGTGTTGAATTGGGAAATGCACAGAACGAATTGCGTGAATTTATCGAAAAGGCAGATATGCCTGCAGGCTGTACGCTGCTCGGACTGTCAGCTTTACCGACAGAACATCCGTTGAATAAAGGAATGTTGGGTATGCACGGTAATTTGGGACCGAATATCAATACCAATAAATGCGATGTACTGATTGCTGTCGGTATGCGCTTTGACGACCGTGTGACTGGCAATCTGGCTACTTACGCCAAACAGGCGAAGGTGATTCATTTTGATATCGATCCTGCAGAAGTCAATAAGAATGTAAAGGTAGATGTAGCTGTTTTGGGAGATTGCAAGGAGACATTGGCTTCTGTGACTAAACTCCTGAAAAAGAAAACTCATACCGAATGGATTGATAGCTTCAAAGAATATGAGAAAGTAGAGGAAGAAAAAGTAATCCGCCCTGAACTTCACCCTGCAACAAACTCTTTGAGTATGGGAGAAGTGGTACGTGCGGTAAGCAATGCCACTCAACATGAAGCAGTTTTGGTAACAGATGTAGGTCAAAATCAGATGATGTCTGCACGTTACTTCAAATATACGAAAGAACGCAGTATCATCACTTCCGGAGGACTCGGAACTATGGGCTTCGGTCTTCCCGCAGCTATTGGGGCAACTTTTGGAGCACCGGAACGTACCGTATGCGTATTTATGGGAGATGGTGGACTGCAAATGAATATTCAGGAGTTGGGTACGATAATGGAGCAGAAAGCTCCGGTGAAAATTATCTGCCTGAATAATAATTACCTCGGAAACGTACGCCAGTGGCAAGCTATGTTCTTCAATCGCCGCTATTCGTTTACTCCGATGTTGAATCCGGATTATATGAAGGTTGCTTCGGCTTATGATATTCCTTCCAAACGTGCTTTCACCCGTGAAGAACTGAAAGAAGCTATTGCAGAGATGCTGGCGACAGATGGTCCGTTCCTGCTCGAAGCGTGCGTAGTGGAAGAAGGCAATGTTTTGCCGATGACTCCTCCGGGTGGTTCGGTCAATCAGATGCTGTTGGAATGCTAGGAGAAGTTGAATATTGAGAATGGAAGATTGAAAGTTCGCAATTAAAATTTAGGATTATGAGTGACAAGACATTATATACGATAATAGTTCATTCCGAAAATATAGCCGGATTGCTGAATCAGGTAACTGCTGTATTTACTCGTCGGCAAATCAACATCGAGAGTCTGAATGTATCTGCTTCTTCTATTAAAGGTGTACACAAGTATACGATTACAGCTTTGACGGATAAGGACACCATTGAGAAGGTAGTGAAACAGATCGAAAAGAAGATCGATGTGATTCAGGCACATTATTTCACCGAGGATGAAATATACTTCCATGAGATTGCACTATATAAGGTATCTACTCCTGCTTTTCAGGAAACTCCGGAAGCATCCAAGTTGATCCGCAGATACAATGCCCGTGTAGTGGAAGTTAATCCGGTATTTTCTATTGTCGAGAAAAATGGTATGAGCGAAGATATAACCTCACTCTACGGTGAACTGAAGGCTTTAAATTGTGTTTTGCAGTTTGTTCGGTCGGGACGCGTAGCGATTACTACCAGTTGCTTTGAACGGGTGAACGAGTTTCTCGATGGACGGGAAGCCATGTATAACCAGAGTAAAAACCAACAAGAATAATGAGTGAAGAAAATAAAATAGGAACTTATCAGTTTGTGGCAGAGCCGTTCCATGTTGACTTTAATGGACGTCTGACTATGGGCGTACTGGGAAATCATCTGTTGAATTGTGCAGGTTTTCACGCAAGTGACCGTGGCTTTGGTATTGCAACACTGAACGAGGATAATTACACCTGGGTACTTTCACGTCTGGCCATTGAGTTGGATGAAATGCCTTATCAATATGAGAACTTTTCAGTTCAAACATGGGTGGAAAATGTCTACCGCTTGTTTACTGACCGTAACTTTGCTATTATTGATAAGGATGGGAAAAAGATTGGTTACGCGCGTTCCGTATGGGCGATGATTAATCTCAATACCCGCAAACCGGCCGATCTATTGACCTTGCACGGAGGAAGTATCGTAGATTATGTCTGTGACGAACCTTGTCCTATTGAAAAGCCTTCACGTATTAAAGTGACAAGCGATCAGCCAATGGCTACCCTGACGGCAAAATACAGTGATATTGATATTAACGGTCATGTGAACAGCATACGTTACATCGAGCATATCCTTGATTTGTTCCCGATAGAGCTGTACAAGACCAAACGTATCCGCCGTTTCGAGATGGCGTACGTAGCCGAAAGTTATTTTGGTGATGAGCTCTCTTTCTTCTGCGATGAAGTGAATGCAAACGAGTTTCACGTAGAAGTAAAGAAGAATGGCAGCGAAGTTGTTTGCCGTTCGAAAGTGATATTTGAATAAATGTGAGAATACAAAATTAATTAATAACGGATGACGTAAGTCATCAAAAACTAAAAACAAAAAGAAAATGGCACAGTTGAATTTTGGAGGTACTACTGAAACTGTAGTAATCCGTGACGAATTTCCATTGGAAAAAGCTCGTGAAGTATTGAAAAATGAAACAATTGCTGTAATCGGTTATGGCGTACAGGGACCTGGACAGGCACTGAACTTGCGTGATAACGGTTTCAATGTAATCGTTGGTCAACGTGAAGGAAAAACATACGATAAAGCAGTAGCAGACGGATGGGTTCCGGGCGAAACTTTGTTCGGCATTGAAGAAGCTTGCGAGAAAGGTACTATCGTAATGTGCTTGTTGTCTGACGCAGCAGTAATGTCTGTATGGCCTACTATCAAACCTTACCTGACTGCCGGAAAAGCTCTTTATTTCTCACATGGTTTTGCTATCACTTGGAACGACCGTACAGGTGTAGTTCCTCCTACTGATATCGACGTTATCATGGTTGCTCCTAAAGGTTCGGGTACTTCTTTGCGTACAATGTTCCTCGAAGGACGTGGCTTGAACTCTTCTTATGCTATCTATCAGGATGCTACAGGCAAAGCAATGGACAGAACCATCGCACTGGGTATCGGTATTGGTTCCGGTTATCTGTTTGAAACAACTTTCCAACGTGAAGCTACTTCTGACTTGACAGGTGAACGCGGTTCATTGATGGGCGCTATCCAAGGTTTGTTGCTGGCACAATACGAAGTATTGCGTGAAAACGGTCATACTCCTTCTGAAGCATTCAATGAAACAGTAGAAGAACTGACACAGTCATTGATGCCGTTGTTTGCAAAGAACGGTATGGACTGGATGTACGCTAACTGTTCTACTACTGCTCAACGTGGTGCTCTTGATTGGATGGGCCCATTCCACGACGCTATCAAGCCGGTAGTTGAAAAGTTGTATAATAGCGTGAAGACTGGTAACGAAGCGCAGATTTCTATCGACAGCAATTCACAACCTGATTATCGTGAAAAATTGAATGAAGAGCTCCGTCAGCTGCGTGAAAGTGAAATGTGGCAGACTGCTGTAACTGTTCGTAAACTTCGTCCGGAAAACAATTAAGCTGGGTAAATTATACAAGTTATTAAAAGGGAGAGGGCTGTTTGCTTTCTCCCTTTTTTTGTTAAAAAGAGATTTAGAAATGAACAAATGAGGCTTCCCTAATTTTTTTTCAAAAATATATTGATTATATGGACAAAAAATGCAAGTTTATGTTTATCTTTGCGTCATCAGATAAAATAAACGAGAAGTATGAATTAATTTAACCAGCCCTGAAGAATGATTAACATCACTAAATAAATAAACGAATAACGCTGCTTTTGATTTATCAGAAGTGGTGATTTAGTGTGTTTTACCTTTGTGGAAGTTGATATTTCTTTTTGAGATCTGTATTTGTATATTGGAAGTAAAAGTCATTTTTTGACTTCTTAAATAAAGAATAGTACTGATGTGAAATAAAATATTGTTTGTTTTGTTTGTGTTAAAACGAAGTGTGGTTTCGTGAGAAAGTGCACTTTGTTAAAAGGAGGATTAAGTATTTAATCCTCCTTTTTAATGAATAACATCAGTCTTTTGTAGAAAGGATGTTTGGTAAGGGTGGAGGCATCTCCTAATATAACAAGCTTCATTCGTGCCCTTGTAATCGCTACATTCATTCGTCGCAAATCATTCAGGAATCCAATCTGCCCATCCTCGTTGGCACGTACAAGACTGATGAAAATAACATCTCGCTCCTGTCCCTGAAAACCGTCTACCGTGTTTACGGTGATGAGGCTGCGGAAGGGACGTAAAAAGCTGCTCCCTTTGATCTTTCCCCTCAAATATTGCACTTGCGCCTTGTAGGGTGAAATCAGGCCGAAATCAATTCTTTCATCCAGTATCCGTTCTTTGCCGATACGTTCGATATATGCTTCCAGTTCCTGTAGTAATAGATTGGCTTCCTGCTTGTTGATGCGTCCGAAGCTCTCGCCTACAAAATCTTCGTGAAAGTCCATTTCTGAAGTATCAATCCAGTTCATAGGAGTGTCAAAGTCAAGAATACCTCGGTAGCGCACTTCCGGGGCAGCTTCTAGTTCTCCGTGGTAGAACCAGTCGGAGGGAAACTGCATGATAGCCTCGTGCATTCTGTACTGTACCTTTAGTAAAGAGACAGCAGAAGGCTTTTGCTGAACCACTTTTTCCATTAACGTGTGATCCAGTCCTCCACGAGCTGCTTCTATACATTTGATAGTTGGCGGAAGCTGGCAATGATCTCCTGCAAGGATGACACGGTCTGCTTTGCGGATGGCAATCCAGCAGGCAGCTTCGAGCGCTTGAGCAGCTTCGTCAATGAACAAAGTAGGAAAACGACGCCCGTTGAGCAGACGATGGCTACTGCTGACTAGCGTAGAAGCAATCACACGGGCACTATCAAAAAGATCGGCATTGATTTGTATTTCCAACTCCGTAGCACGATCGCGGAGATGACTCATGCGATTACGTATACCTTCCCGTTCAGAATAACTACCCCGGCGCATCCGGCTACCCATTTCACGGATAGATTTGCGAATTCCCCAAAGTTCCGGATAGGCAGGATGGCTTTCAAACCTACGTTCATAGGTGGATGATAGCATTTTGTCGTTGACCCGGGTAGGATTTCCGATGCGGAGTACGGGTACTCCCCGGTCTACCAGTTTCTCACAAATCCAGTCGACAGCAGTGTTACTTTGTGCACAGACAAGCACTTGCGGTTCCCGGTGCAATGTTTCATAAATCGCTTCGACAAGAGTCGTTGTTTTTCCGGTTCCCGGAGGACCGTGAACGATGGATACATCACGCGTGCAGAGTACCTTGTTGACAGCTGTTTCCTGTGTGCTGTTCAACCAGGGGAAGCGGACAGGATACAACTCCCGGAATCCCGGTTTTTGTGTGCCAAGCAAAATATCACGCAGTTCTGCCAGACGATTATCTTTAGCTCGTATGGTGTCTTCCAGTGCCTCGAACATGGCCCGGTAGGATGTTTCGTCAAAATAAAGTTGCACCCCCAGTATGCCGTCAGTTTGCAGTTCCGCTAAAGCTCCCGCTCCGGGAAGTACAACTACCATTCGCTCCTCATCCGCAAAGCTGACAGTAGCGATGAAATTCATGTACTTCACTTTTCCTTCGAATGATTGGTGGAAAAAGCAGACGGGACGGCCGAACTCGAAGGAATGCTCTATTTCTTTATTTTCGGTCCGTGTAATATCTATTACAAGCTGATTCAGAGAATTGTAGTAACTTCGGCCAAGAGAGACGGGATACCAGCAGAGACCGCGTTTCACTTTACGGGCAACGCCCATTGTTTCGGTCTGCCGTTTAAATTCTTCCTTCTCGTATTCATACTCCATCCGCAGGAGGAGTTGCTGTTGCTGAAGGTCGATGATTGGACTTTTCGGATTATTACTCATAATAGGCGCAAAGGTAACAAATCTTCGTTCCGGGTAGAAAAAATATTTCATTTTGTTAAACATTACTCGAACGCCGTTCGTTATTTTTATAGATAGACTCATAAAAGATAAAACAATATGGTATATGATGTGACTATGTTAGAAGCTTTCTACGCTGCTTATAAAGGAAAGGTAGAACACGTACGGGCTATATTGAAACGCCCCTTAACGTTGGCCGAGAAAATTTTGTATGCTCATCTGTATGATGTAACCGATTTAAAAGATTACAAACGGGGAGAAGATTATGTGAACTTCCGTCCCGACCGTGTAGCTATGCAGGATGCGACTGCGCAGATGGCATTGCTTCAATTTATGAATGCAGGTAAGGATCAGGTGGCTGTGCCCTCAACAGTACATTGCGATCACTTGATACAGGCGTACAAAGGTGCAAAGGAGGATATTGCTACGGCAAGATTGACCAATGAAGAAGTATATGACTTCCTTCGTGATGTATCTTCCCGTTATGGCATCGGTTTCTGGAAACCGGGAGCAGGTATTATCCACCAGGTAGTACTCGAAAACTATGCTTTCCCCGGAGGTATGATGGTAGGAACGGATTCTCACACTCCTAATGCAGGCGGACTGGGCATGGTAGCTATCGGTGTCGGTGGCGCGGATGCAGTGGATGTGATGACAGGAATGGAATGGGAACTGAAAATGCCGAAAATTATCGGTGTCCGTCTGACCGGAAAACTAAGTGGTTGGACATCTCCGAAAGATGTAATCCTGAAACTGGCCGGCATTCTTACCGTAAAAGGAGGAACGAATGCTATTATCGAATATTTTGGTCCCGGAACCGAATCCCTTTCTGCTACCGGGAAAGCTACCATTTGTAATATGGGTGCTGAAGTAGGGGCTACTACCTCTCTGTTTCCGTTTGACGGGCGCATGGCTGCCTATTTGAGAGCTACCGGCAGAGATTGTGTAGTCGATTGGGCTGAAGCTGTCGATGCCGATCTTCGTGCGGATGATGTAGTGACCGACGAACCATCCAACTATTACGACCGTGTGATTGAAATAGATTTGTCGGAACTCGAACCTTATATAAACGGACCGTTTACACCGGATGCCGCTACTCCAATTTCCGAATTTGCAGAAAAAGTGTTATTGAACGGCTACCCTCGCAAAATGGAGGTGGGCTTGATTGGTTCATGTACCAATTCTTCTTATCAGGATTTGAGCCGTGCGGCTTCTCTGGCAAAACAGGTCACTGAAAAGAACTTGAGTGTCGCTGCTCCGTTGATTGTCAATCCGGGTTCGGAACAAATCCGGGCTACTGCCGAAAGAGATGGTATGATTGAAGCTTTTGAACAGTTGGGCGCCACGATTATGGCAAATGCCTGCGGCCCTTGTATCGGTCAATGGAAACGCGAGACGGACGATCCGACACGGAAAAATTCAATCGTTACTTCTTTCAACCGTAACTTTGCCAAACGTGCTGACGGTAATCCGAATACCTATGCGTTTGTAGCTTCTCCGGAACTGACGATGGCATTAACGATTGCTGGTGACCTCTGCTTCAATCCGTTGAAAGACAGACTGGTAAATCATGACGGAGAAAAGGTGAAACTATCCGAACCTGTAGGAGATGAACTTCCTTTGAAAGGTTTTACATCCGGGAACGAGGGATATATTGCCCCACACGGAGCAAAAACGGAAATCAAGGTGAAGTCTGATTCTCAACGTCTCCAACTCCTGACGCCTTTCCCGGCGTGGGACGGACAGGATTTACTGAATATGCCTTTACTGATTAAAGCACAAGGCAAATGTACTACCGACCATATCTCTATGGCAGGTCCGTGGCTCCGCTTCCGGGGACATTTGGAGAATATTTCCGACAATATGCTGATGGGAGCTGTCAATGCTTTTAACGGTGAAACGAACAGCGTTTGGAATCGTTCAACAAATACTTATGGAACAGTTTCCGGTACGGCAAAAATGTATAAGTCTGAAGGTATTCCGTCTATAGTTGTTGCCGAAGAGAATTATGGAGAAGGTTCCAGCCGTGAACACGCAGCCATGGAACCGCGCTTTCTCAATGTGCGTGTCATTCTGGCTAAGAGTTTTGCCCGTATCCACGAAACGAATCTGAAGAAACAGGGAATGCTTGCTCTTACTTTTGTAGACAAGGCGGATTATGACAAGATTCAGGAACATGATCTTCTGTCAGTCGTAGGTTTAGTCCATTTCGCACCCGGTCGTAATTTGACGATTGTTCTTCATCACGAAGACGGAACGAAAGAAAGTTTTGAAGTACAACATACATATAATGAACAGCAGATAGCCTGGTTCCGTGCCGGTTCTGCTTTAAATGCAAGATAAAAAATGAGCAAGATAACCATGCAAACAGATGGTACGTTGCTGGTGCCTGATGTGCCTACCGTACCTTATATTACCGGTGATGGAGTAGGAGCGGAAGTGACTCCTGCCATGCAAGCCGTAGTGGATGCAGCTATCCGGAAAGCCTATGGCGGCAAACGTCGGATCGAATGGAAAGAAGTGTTGGCGGGAGAACGTGCCTTCCATGCAACAGGTTCCTGGTTGCCGGATGAAACAATGGAAACCTTTCAGGAATACTTGATAGGAATCAAAGGGCCGTTGACAACTCCTGTCGGAGGTGGAATCCGGTCGTTGAATGTAGCGCTGCGTCAGACACTTGATTTATATGTCTGCCTTCGTCCGGTCCGTTGGTATCAGGGAGTACAGTCGCCTGTCAAATCACCTGAAAAAGTGAACATGTGCGTGTTCCGTGAAAATACGGAAGATATTTACGCAGGTATCGAGTGGGAAGCCGGTACTCCGGAAGCTGAAAAGTTCTATAAATTCCTGAAAGACGAAATGGGAGTAACAAAAGTCCGTTTCCCGGAAACCTCCTCTTTCGGTGTGAAACCTGTATCACGTGAGGGTACCGAACGTCTGGTACGTGCTGCCTGCCAGTATGCACTCGATCATCATTTACCTTCTGTAACCCTGGTGCATAAAGGAAATATCATGAAGTTCACAGAAGGTGGTTTCAAGAAATGGGGCTACGAACTGGCACAACGTGAATTTGCCGATGCTTTGGCAGACGGCAGACTGGTGATAAAAGATTGCATTGCCGATGCTTTCTTGCAAAATACACTCCTGATTCCCGAAGAATATTCCGTAATAGCTACCTTGAACCTGAATGGAGACTATGTTTCCGATCAACTTGCAGCTATGGTAGGCGGTATCGGTATTGCTCCGGGAGCAAACATCAACTATCAAACAGGACATGCCATCTTTGAAGCGACTCATGGAACAGCTCCCAATATTGCGGGAAAAGATGTGGTGAACCCTTGTTCTATTATACTTTCGGCAGTGATGATGCTCGAATATTTTGATTGGAAAGAAGCGGCTGCTCTGATAGAGAAAGCCTTGGAACAAAGCTTCCTGGACGCTCGCGCTACACACGATTTAGCTCGTTTTATGCCGAATGGAACCTCCCTCTCTACTTCCGCTTTCACTCGTGAGATCGTGGAAAGAATTGAAAAATAAAAGTAACGAATAAAAAACGAAGAAAGATGAAAAAAGAGTACCTGATTTACAAACTTTCCGAGGAGATGAAGGAAGCTACCCGGATTGATAATGAATTGTTCCCAAAGTTTGATGTGAAACGCGGATTGCGTAATGAAGACGGCACGGGTGTATTGGTAGGTTTAACCAAAATCGGTAATGTAGTAGGCTATGAACGTATTCCGGGTGGTGGACTGAAACCGATACCGGGAAAATTATTCTATCGTGGTTATGATGTGGAAGATATTTCGCATGCCATTATCAAAGAGAAACGTTTTGGTTTTGAAGAAGTGGCTTACCTGTTGCTTTCCGGACGTCTGCCGGATAAAGAAGAACTGCTTTCTTTCCGTGATTTGATTAACGACAATATGCCGTTGGAGCAGAAGACAAAAATGAATATCATAGAGTTGGAAGGAAACAACATCATGAATATTCTTTCACGCAGTGTGCTCGAAATGTACCGTTTTGATGCGAATGCGGATGATACTTCCCGAGATAACCTGATGCGCCAGAGTATTGAACTGATTTCGAAATTCCCCACCATCATTGCTTATGCGTACAATATGCTTCGTCATGCTACTTTCGGACGTTCTCTGCATATCCGCCATCCGCAGGAAAAACTCTCTATTGCCGAGAACTTCCTGTACATGCTGAAAAGAAATTATACCGAACTCGATGCTCGTACCCTCGATTTGTTGCTGATTCTTCAGGCAGAACATGGGGGTGGTAACAACTCCACTTTCACCGTTCGCGTTACTTCTTCTACCGGAACGGATACATATTCGGCCATCGCCGCAGGTATCGGTTCATTGAAAGGCCCGCTTCACGGAGGTGCAAATATTCAGGTTGCCGACATGTTCCAGCATCTGAAAGAAAATATCAAAGACTGGACAAGTGTGGATGAGATAGACACTTATTTCACCCGAATGTTGAATAAGGAAGTATATAATAAGAGCGGACTGATCTACGGAATAGGACATGCCGTTTATACGATCTCCGATCCCCGTGCTCTTCTGTTGAAAGAATTGGCTCGTGACCTTGCCTGTGAAAAAGGAAGAGAAAGCGAATTTGCTTTCCTCGAACTGTTGGAAGAACGTGCTATCGCTACTTTCGGACGTGTTAAAAACAACGGAAAGACAGTATCCAGCAATATTGACTTCTATTCAGGCTTCGTGTATGAAATGATCGGCTTACCGCAGGAAATCTTCACTCCTCTGTTTGCTATGGCGCGTATTGTAGGCTGGTGTGCACACCGTAATGAAGAATTGACCTTCGAAGGCAAACGAATTATCCGCCCGGCTTATAAGAATGTACTCGATGATTTGGCTTATATTCCAATCAAGAAACGCTGATAAAAACAAATCCTTTTATTGAATATATAAGTGATCCCGGATGTATGCCTGGTAATTCCAGGTATGCGTTCGGGAATGCTGTTTTTATATTTGTAAAGGAATGTATTTCAGATTCTTTCTCTTTTTTGTACTGTCATTCGTCTCATTTTTGTTATTTTTGCGTGTTACAAAAAAAAGATCGACATGAATATAGATGCTTTTAATCTGTTTCTGGGCGTGATGAGCCTGATTGCCCTGGTTGTTTTTATCGCCCTTTACTTTGTGAAAGCCGGATATGGCATTTTCCGCACGGCATCGTGGGGCGTAGCTATATCCAATAAACTAGCCTGGATATTGATGGAAGCTCCGGTTTTCCTGGTGATGTCCGTAATGTGGATATATTCCGAGCGTCGGTTTGAACCGGTGATCTTCACTTTTTTCCTGTTTTTCCAGATTCACTACTTTCAGCGTGCTTTCATTTTTCCTCTGTTACTGACGGGGAAAAGTAAGATGCCGCTGGCAATCATGTCGATGGGTGTTCTTTTTAATTTGCTGAATGGCTATATGCAAGGTAAATGGATCTTTTATCTTGCTCCCGAAACGATGTATCAATCCGATTGGTTCACTTCACCGTGGTTTATTATAGGTACACTGCTTTTTTTTACAGGTATGCTGACGAACTGGCATTCGGATTATATCATCCGGCACTTGCGCAAACCGGGAGATACCCGGCATTATTTGCCTCAAAAAGGAATGTACCGTTATGTCACTTCCGCCAACTATTTCGGTGAAATAGTAGAATGGGCAGGATGGGCGATACTCACTTGTTCACTTTCCGGACTTGTTTTCCTTTGGTGGACGATTGCTAACCTTGTTCCCCGTGCCAATGCCATCTGGTGCCGTTATCGCGAAGAATTCGGAGATGCGGTGGGAGAACGGAAACGAGTGTTTCCTTTCCTTTATTAGGTATTAGAGGCACTTTTCATCACGACTTAAATATGACTCAATAAATATAACTACTATGGAATCTAAACTTTTTAGCCCGGTCACTTTTGGCCCTTTGACGTTGCGGAATCGAACAATCCGTTCGGCAGCTTTTGAGAGCATGTGCCCGGACAATACTCCTACGCAGATGTTGCTGGATTACCATCGTTCGGTAGCTGCAGGAGGAGTGGGCATGACAACAGTGGCTTATGCCGCCGTGACGCAAAGCGGACTTTCTTTCGACCGTCAGTTGTGGTTGCGCCCGTCTATTATTCCCCGTTTGCATGAATTGACAAAAGCTGTGCACGATGAAGGTGCAGCAGTGGGTATACAAATCGGCCATTGTGGAAATATGTCCCATCGAAATATTTGTGGTGTCACTCCTATATCCGCATCTTCGGGTTTTAATCTTTACTCTCCTACGTTTGTGCGTGGAATGGAAAAGGAGGAGTTGCCGGAAATGGCACAAGCGTATGGAAATGCAGTCAATCTGGCGAGAGAAGCAGGATTTGACGCTGTTGAAGTACATGCAGGACATGGTTATTTGATTAGTCAGTTCCTTTCTCCATATACCAATCATCGGAAAGATGAATACGGTGGTTCGCTCGAAAACCGGATGCGTTTTATGGACTTGGTGATGGAAGAAGTGATGAGAGCGGCAGGCAATGATATGGCTGTTTTCGTGAAAATGAATATGCGTGACGGTTTCAAAGGAGGCATGGAGATTGACGAATCGATACAAGTGGCCAAACGTCTATTGGAACATGGCGTTCATGGATTGGTGTTGAGTGGAGGCTTTGTGAGCCGTGCACCGATGTATGTGATGCGGGGTGCCATGCCGATCCGTTCGATGTCTTACTATATGAATTGCTGGTGGTTGAAATATGGGGTTCGTATGTTTGGTAAATGGATGATACCCACTGTACCTTTTAAAGAAGCATATTTCCTTGAAGATGCACTAAAATTCCGGGCAGCTCTTCCGAATGCGCCGCTGATTTATGTCGGTGGTCTTGTTTCCCGTCAGAAAATAGATGAAGTGCTCGATTCCGGTTTTGATGCCGTGCAGATGGCGAGAGCTTTGCTCAACGAACCGGGATTTGTAAACCGGATGAAAAAGGAGGAACAGGCACGCTGCAACTGTGGACATAGTAATTATTGCATCGGTCGTATGTATACGATAGAAATGGCTTGTCATCAACATTTGAAAGAACAAATCCCTTTATCTTTGCAAAAGGAGATTGATAAATTGGAGAAAAAATGAGTGAAATGAAATGGGCGATTATCACCGGTGCAGACGGAGGAATGGGGACAGAAATAACACGTGCCGTAGCCAAAGCCGGTTATCGAATCATAATGGCATGTTATAATCCGAAGAAAGCGGAGATTGTTCGCGAACGTTTGAGCAAGGAAACCGAAAACTCGTATTTGGAAGTAATGGCTGTTGATTTATCTTCCATGCAATCGGTAGTTTCTTTTGCCAACCGTATCTTGGAAAGAAACCTTCCCATTACTCTGTTAATGAATAACGCCGGAACGATGGAGACAGGTTTTCATACTACTTCTGATGGGTTTGAGCGAACGGTAAGTGTGAACTATATGGGACCTTATCTGCTTACCCGGAAATTGGTTCCGCTGATGGTGCGTGGAGCGCGTATCGTCAATATGGTTTCTTGTACATACGCAATCGGTAAACTCGATTTTCCCGATTTCTTTCACAGAGGAAAAACGGGGCGTTTTTGGAGAATTCCTGTTTACAGTAACACCAAACTGGCTTTGTTACTATTTACTTTCGAACTCTCCAGGCAGCTTAGTGAGAAAGGAATCACCGTCAATGCCGCTGATCCGGGAATTGTTTCTACTAATATCATTACGATGCACAAGTGGTTCGATCCGTTGACGGATATTTTTTTCCGTCCTTTTATCCGCAAACCGAAGAAGGGAGCTTCTACGGCAGTCGGTTTATTGTTGGATGAAAAGGAAGCAGGCGTGACAGGACAACTGTATGTCAATAACCACCGGAAAAACTTGTCTGATAAATACACGAATCATGTGCGGAAAGAACAGTTATGGGAGGTGACGGAACGTGCGTTGGCGAGCTGGCTGAAGTAGTATTTACTTATATATAGGTATTGCGCATATCTATATATCTCTTTTATCTTGTCTTATTTTTACCGAAAGATAGGGATTGTTTTGCACTTTTCTTTCTACTTACCTTTGTATCGCTTTTAGAGCGATGAAAAGGTATAAAGTAAAAAGGTAAAAAGGAGATGAGTAATAAGTATTTTCTGGTTTTTCTAGTGTTCTTGTTTTCCGTATCAGCATATTCACAACGTGGGCATCATCGTAACAGTTTGATTTCGGGTAGAGTGATGTCTACGGAAAAGGAAGTCGTGGATTTTGCAACGGTCTATCTGAAAGGAACCAATCACGGTTGCTATACGGATGAAAAGGGCATTTATCATTTGAAAACTACGGCAGGTGAATATACCCTGGTTGTTTCAGCTATCGGCTACCAGACTGTAGAAAAGAAAGTAAAACTGGGCAAGGGAGAAAAAATAAAGGTAAATATCACCATTGCTCCGGCAGTAAAAGAGTTGGGAGAGGTGGTAGTTACGACATCCGGTGTCGGTCGTGTGAATAAATCTGCTTTTAATGCGGTAGCCATTGATGCGAAGAAACTGCATAACAGTACGCAGACCTTGGCGGGCGCACTGACTAAAGTGCCGGGTGTAAAGCTCCGCGAATCAGGTGGAGTAGGGTCGGATATGCAATTGTATATTGATGGTTTCAGCGGGAAACATGTGAAAATATTCATTGATGGCATACCACAAGAGGGAGCCGGTGCTGCATTCGATTTGAATAATGTCCCTATTAATTTCGCAGACCGTATAGAGGTATATAAAGGAGTGGTTCCGGTAGGATTCGGAACAGATGCCATTGGAGGCGTTGTGAATATCGTTACCAACAAGCAGCCCGGAAAATGGTTTATGGACGCTTCCTATTCTTACGGGTCATTTAATACTCATAAGTCATACGCACGTTTCGGACAAACATTCAAGAACGGTTTCATGTATGAAGTCAATGCTTTCCAGAATTTCTCGGACAATGATTACTATGTGGACACTTATGTACGCGAGTTTGAGATTCGGGAAGACGGCAGCGTACGTTTTCCGCCACTCGACAAAAGCAAAATTTATCATCTGAAGCGTTTTAACGATCAGTACCATAATGAAGCGGTGATCGGAAAAATCGGTCTGGTGGGAAAGAAATGGGCGGACAGACTGGCATTGAGTTTCAATTATTCTCATTTTTATAAAGAGATACAGACAGGCGTTTATCAAGATGTCGTGTTCGGTGAGAAATTCCGCAAGGGACATTCGTTGGTTCCTTCATTGGAGTACTATAAAAAGAACTTGTTCGTCAAGAATCTGGATTTGCTATTTACTGCCAACTATAATCATAATATCACCAACAATGTAGATACAGCTTCCCGGGCTTATAACTGGCGAGGAGATTTCTATGAAAAGGGCAGCCGGGGAGAACAATCTTATCAGAATAGTGAATCTAAAAATAAAAACTGGAATGGAACACTGAAGATGAATTATCATATCGGACAGGCGCATACATTTACTTTCAGCCATGTGATTAGTGATTTTGAACGTACAAGTCGTTCTACGGTAGGCTCTTCTTCCAAATTTACGGATTTCACTATACCTAAGATTACACGTAAGAATGTCAGCGGACTTTCTTATCGTCTGATGCCATCGGAAAAGTGGAATGTTTCTGCATTTGCCAAGTACTACCGGCAATACAACAAGGGACCGGTGTCACAAAACACAGATGGTATAGGCAACTATATCAACCTGTCCAATACCGCAAGTTCCCTCGGATATGGTGCAGCGGGTACGTATTTTCTATGGAAGGACCTGCAGGTGAAGCTATCGTATGAGAAGGCTTTCCGGCTTCCTACGACAGACGAGCTGTTTGGAGATGAAGACCTTGAAGCCGGCAAAATAAACCTGAAACCGGAGAAGAGCGACAATATCAATTTGAGTTTCAGTTATAATCACCAGTTTGGCAGGCACGGACTGTATGCCGAGGCCGGTCTGATCTATCGGGATACGAAAGATTACATAAAAAGAGGATTGGATGTGCTGGGAGGAACCAGTTACGGGTATTATGAGAACCACGGTCATGTGAGAACGAAAGGATATAATCTGTCATTACTGTATAGCTTTTCACGTTGGTTTGATATAGGAGGAACATTCAATAGTATTGATACCCGCGATTATGAGAAATATCTGGCAGGCTCTTCTTTGCAGGAAAGTATGCACTATAAGGTGCGCATGCCCAATCTTCCCTATCGTTATGCCAATATCAACGCTAATTTCTATTGGAACGACTTGTTTGTCAAGGGAAATGTATTGAGCATAGGGTATGATAGCTACTGGCAACATGATTTTCCTCTTTATTGGGAGAATCTGGGAGATAAAGAATCAAAAAATATAGTGCCGGAACAATTCTCTCATAATCTGTCTTTGTCCTATACAATGAAACACGGACGTTATAATGTATCATTTGAATGTCGGAATTTCACAGATGCCCGGTTATTCGACAATTTTAGTCTGCAAAAAGCGGGGCGGGCATTCTATGGAAAGTTCAGGGTATTTTTCGGTAAATAGGTAGAGTAAGTTTTTAGTATAAATCAATAATAAAGAATATATGAAGAAGTTTTTATTACAGGCTTTTGCTACAGCTTTTTGTTTGAGTAGCGGTGTGTTTGTCGCATCTTGCGATGATGATAATAATCCGGTAGATAATCCTGCGATCGATGGAAATACGGCCTATGTGGTTGCTGCCACATCCGGTGAAGCCAGTTATCTGGTGGTGGCCAATTCTTTGGATGAGGGAACGGTGTCGACCCAGGGGAATGGAACCGAAGTGATTGGCGGTACATATTGGGTGTATAAAGGATTGGATTATGTTTTTGCCTTAGTTTATAATAAAGGCGGAGCGGGTACGGGAGCTTCTTATTATCTGGGTGCCGATGGTAAAATGAAAGAAAAATATACCTATACTTATAACCGTATCACATCTTATGGAACCTGGGGAAATAAAGTAGTGACCGTTTCTACCGGAGATTCGAATATAACGGATGAGGACCAGAATGTGGCTCAAGCTTTATTGTTTAACTATCTGGATGCGACGGATGGTTCCCAGGAAGAAGGTACATTGCTTGCCGAAAATTTCTTGGGTAACGGCGAAAAAGTTTCATGGGCAGGTTTGGTTGAAGCCAACAACAAGATTTATACGTCGGTGATTCCGATGGGTATGAGTAAATACGGTATTAAACAGTGGCCGGACAAAGTGACGGATCAGGAACTTGTGACTAAAACTGATGGCGGTAGCGGCAGCGGTGCCTATACGGCTGGTGTCATTCCCTCTACACAATATCCCGATCATGCTTATGTCGCAATTTATAGTGGTACTAATTTCAACGAGACACCGGTGATTGCTACGACAGATAAAATAGGTTATGCATGTGGCCGTATGCGTTCACAATATTATCAGACTATCTGGGCTGCTGATAATGGCGATGTGTATGTATTCTCTCCCGGATATGGACGTACGGCTGTTTCGTCTGCCGATTTGAAAAAGGTAACGGGGCAGAAACCTTCCGGTGTGATGCGTATCAAAGCAGGCGCAACAGCTTTCGATCCGGATTATTATGTGAACTTTGAGGAAATAGGAACTCGTCATCCGATTTTCCGTTGCTGGCATATTTCTGAAGATTATTTCCTGCTCCAGTTGTATAAAAACGGTGCGGAAGATATGATTCAGGATGGTAAAGATGCCGATGTCAGTGAATTGGCGGTGTTCAAGGCAGAAGATGAAACAATTATACCCGTTACAGGTTTGCCGGCTGATGGTAAGTTTGGCGGTGAGCCTTATGGAGAAAATGGTTATGCTTATATGGCGGTTACTGTGACTACCGGCGAAAAACCGGCTTTCTATAAGATTGATGCAAAGACGGGTAAAGCAGTCAAAGGCCTGACGGTAAATGCTGATGCCATTACTACGGTAGGTAAGATGGAATATCTTTCTAAATAAATACTGGTTTAGTAGAAAATAGTTTTAAAGATGAAAGCCTGCCGAGCGGAAAGCCTTGCAGGCTTTTCAAGAATGATAATGAAAACATGAAGAAAATATTCAGAAAGATACATTTATGGCTTTCCGTCCCTTTCGGGTTGATAATCACTCTGATCTGTTTTTCCGGTGCGATGCTGGTATTTGAGGATGAAGTGAATGAACTGTCTTGTCACGATCTTTACTACGTGGAAACGGTGAAGGAAGAACCTGTTCCTATCGAAAAGTTGCTTGAAAAAGTGGCATCTGCATTGCCGGATAGTATATCTGTGACCGGTGTCAGTATTTCCTCTGATCCCGAACGGGCTTATCAGGTCACTCTTTCCAAACCACGCCGTGCCTCTTTATATGTAGACCAGTATACGGGTGAAATAAAAGGTAAAAAAGAACGCAGCGGCTTTTTTATGTTTATGTTCCGGATGCATCGTTGGCTGTTGGATAGTATGAATCCGGGAAATGAAGGAATATTTTTGGGAAAGATGATTGTAGGTATCAGTACACTGCTATTTGTGGTGGTACTGGTCTCTGGTATTGTCATTTGGTGGCCCCGTACACGTAGGGCACTGAAAAACAGTCTGAAGATATCGGCAACAAAAGGCTGGAAAAGATTCTGGTATGACTTACATGTGGCAGGTGGAATGTATGCTCTGATCTTTTTGTTAGCTATGGCGCTGACGGGATTGACATGGTCTTTTCCATGGTACCGGACGGCTTTTTATAAAGTTTTCGGGGTAGAGGTACAACAACGGGCTTCCCATGGAAATGAACAGAAGCATAATGAGCATAAAGGAAATACCGGACTGGCTAATCAGGAAAAGAAAAGGGGAGGAAATGGTAGGCGAAGTGCTGATAAAAGAGAGGGTTTGGAAAACAATCACGGTGATCGGTATTCTGCGGCTTCGCCATTCGCTTATTGGCAGGAAGTGTATGATAAGTTAAAGCATCAAAATCCGGAATATAAGCAAATTAGTGTTTCTTCCGGTACGGCAAGTGTGTCTTTCGACCGCTTTGGAAATCAGCGTGCGTCTGACCGTTATTCTTTCAATACAGATACTGGTGAATTTACGGAAACAAGTCTTTATCAACATCAAGACAAGTCAGGAAAAATTCGCGGCTGGATTTATTCGGTACATGTCGGCAATTGGGGACGGATGTTTACCCGCATACTTGCTTTTATTGCTGCTTTGATTGGAGCTGCATTACCACTGACCGGCTATTATTTATGGATAAGGAAATTCATCAGGCAATCTAAAATAACATAGGTACGAAGAAATAAAAGCTGCATAATGGTAGATTATTGCCAGCAATAACATCTTTTGCCCATTTCTATAGCGCTATGAGCAAACCATATGGTTTTGTTTAGGTAATACATCATGATTTGTACTCTTTTTATCGTCAATCTGTCAGGATAGTATTTAAGTTGTTGAATATCAATTTTATATATCCTGACAATAGATGCTGATAATATCCTGACAATAAAATATATGAACTTTTATTGTCAGGCTTGACTTCTTATCAAGTAGCTTGTTTTAAGGTTGATTAAGTGAGGTTTTATAACGAGAGTAGCCGGTATAGTTGCGTTGGGATGCCGGTATAGTTGCGTTAGGATGCCGGTATAGTTATGTTAAGATGCCGCTATTAGTAGTTCGTCACGGCCGTGGTGAGATCTCTTCATGGCTGTGGTGGGATACTACCACGGCCGTGACGAATACTTACCACGGCCGTGGTGAACTACCAATACCGGCATCTTGATTGAACAATGCTTACCGGATAATAGAAGTATAACGGCTGTATAATGCTTGTTTAATGGGGATCTGTCACGAAAGGTAAGTAAAACTGGGCGGATAGGATATACGGGAGGGTAAATCATGAAATAATGGTCTGACAATAAGAACCGCTAAATTAATATATGTGAATGTGCTCGGTGATGTAGTTGTAGTTCATCTCTATACCACATTATATAAATAAAAGAGCAGTGAATAAATGGGGTTATCCCATCATTCACCGCTCTTTGTCGTCATATATCAGTAAAAATAAACTCTTTAGAATAAAAAAATTAGATCGAAAGCTCTTTCAATACAGTAACAAGATCTCTCTTGATAGGTTTGTCATTCTTGATAGCCTTGCTGAACGGCACGTAAACGATTTCATCATGTTCGATTCCGATCATAACATTACGTTGGTCTTCCATGATAGCATCGATAGCAGCAGCACCAAGGCGGCTTGCCAGGATACGGTCGTGAGCGGTAGGGCTACCACCACGTTGCAGGTGACCTAAAATCGTCACACGTACATCATATTGCGGATATTCGTTTTTCACACGTTCGGCATAATGCATGGCTCCTCCTGTCAGTTCGCTTTCGGCTACCAATACAATGCTACTGTTTTTTGATTTGCGGAATCCGTTTTTGATAAACTCTTCCAGTTGGTCGACTTCCGTACTGAATTCCGGAATAATGGCAGCTTCCGCACCCGAAGCGATAGCTCCGTTCAACGCAAGGAAACCGGCATCACGTCCCATAACTTCAACGAAGAACAGACGTTCGTGTGAAGTGGCTGTATCGCGAATCTTATCTACGGCATCCAATATGGTATTCAATGCAGTATCATATCCGATGGTCGTATCTGTACCATAAAGGTCGTTGTCAATAGTTCCCGGCAGTCCGATACATGGAACATCAAATTCCTGTGCAAAGATACGCGCACCTGTCAGTGAGCCGTCTCCACCAATGATAACCAAAGCATCGATGCCTTCTTTTTTCATGTTGTCATAAGCCAACTGACGACCTTCCGGAGTCGTGAACTCTTTACAACGTGCTGTTTTCAGGATAGTACCACCCAACTGGATGATATTACTCACATTCTGACTCTTGAATTCTTTGATTTCACCTGTAACCAGACCTTTATATCCTCTGTATATACCTTTAACTTGCAATCCATTGTAGATTGCTGCACGTGTCACTGCACGTATAGCAGCGTTCATTCCCGGAGCATCACCTCCGGAGGTCAAAATTCCGATACACTTAACTGTTCCCATATAACAATCTCTCATTAATTAGTTTGACGCGGCAAATGTACAACAAAAAGTTGAAAGCAGTGGTTATGAAGTTTTTTTTCGTAAGAAGAAAACATTAAAAATGTTCAAATGACCTTTTTCCGCTTTCCTTTTATTCGTTCATGTTACTTTGCCGTTTCCTTATGTTGCTTTGCTATTATTCTTTGTCAGAATAAAGCTGTTATTCTTTGATGAGCGTCCGAATGTGATTGTAAATCTTCTCCATCAACCATTTAGGAGTAGAAGTCGCACCACATACGCCAATTGAATTTACGTTTTGAAGGAGAGAAGGATCTATTTCTTTCTCGTTATCTATCAAATGTGAATTGGTATTCACCTTCAAACATTCTTCGAACAGCATTTTTCCGTTTGAACTCTTTTTGCCGCTGACGAAAAATATCAAATCGTGTGTAGCCGCAAATTCCCGGAGCTTAGGCATCCGGTTGGCAACCTGACGACAGATAGTATCGTAATATTCGAAAGTCGCCTCCGGTGAAATATGTTGCTTGAAGTATTCCACGATTTCCTGAAACTCGTCCAGTGACTTGGTAGTCTGTGAGAAAAGACGGATGCTTTTGTTTAAATCCAACTTTTTGGCTTCTTCTGCCTTTTCGATGACAATTGCTTTTCCATCTGTTTGACCCACCAATCCCAGCACTTCAGCATGACCGCTTTTGCCGTATATGACAATTTGTTTTTCTTTGTCACTGTCTGCCAGATACCCTTGTCTGATGCGTTTTTGCAAACGTAATACTACCGGACAGGTCGCATCGATAATTTCTATATTATTTTCACGGGCAATCATGTAAGTTTCCGGTGGCTCTCCATGTGCGCGAAGCAATACCTTGGTATTCTTCAGTTGCTTGAATTCTTCCCGGTTGATCGTGATTAATCCCATCGTTTTAAGCCTTTCCACTTCCCGGCTATTGTGTACAATATCTCCGAGACAATAGAGAGTCTCTCCCTTTGCCAACTCCTCTTCTGCCTTATGAATGGCTGTCACCACACCAAAGCAGAAGCCGGAACCTTCGTCTATCTCTACCTTGATCATAAAGCAAACTATTTACTTACCTTATTAAATTGTCCGAAAAGCCATTCCTTTTGCTCTTCAATCGATAAGTGGGTGTTATCCAGAAGCAGAGCATCTTCAGCTTTGCGAAGTGGACTTACTTCCCGGTTCTGGTCGATATAATCCCGTTGTTTCACGTTTTCCAGAATTTCGTCGAAGCTGGCTTCCTGTCCTTTTGCTTTCAGCTCGTCATAACGACGTTGAGCACGGATTTCGGGAGTAGCGGTTACAAATATTTTCAGTTCCGCATCCGGGAAAACGGTAGTTCCTATATCCCGGCCATCCATGACAATGCCCTTTTCCTTTCCCATTGCCTGTTGCTGCGCCACCATTTCTTCACGTACGAAGTCAAGCGTACTGATAGGGCTCACTTTGGAAGAAACCTCCATTGAACGGATTTTATTCTCCACATTCACGCCGTTCAGATACGTGTCGGGACGTCCGGTTTCCTTATTCAGCTGGAAAGATATACGAATGTTCTTGATTTCTTTTTTCAGTTTCTCCGTATCGATCACGTCTCCGTTGAAAATCCCGTTCTCTATACTATATAAAGTGACCGCACGATACATGGCTCCGCTGTCAATGTAAATGTAACCCACTTCGCGGGCAAGATCTTTGGCCATTGTACTTTTTCCACAAGAGGAAAAGCCATCGATTGCAATTGTTATCTTTTTCATATTCAGTTCATCTGATTTGTCCGCCAAAGATACGGTAAATTTGAAAATCAACCATAGCTTTGCCGTTAAAAGGAACAAGACAAGTACGAAAGAATTAAAAAAGTTAAAAAGCCGGATAAAAAGAGGTAAAGAGGAGAATGAATCTATGAAAATGTACTATATTTGCCCAGAGACACACGGAAGACACTTTTTTTTAATCATTATATTAATAAATTTATGGAAGTTAAAAAATCACCCAAGGCAGACCTGGAAGGCAAGAAGTCTACATGGTTGCTCATTGGTTACGTGGTAGTTCTAGCTTTCATGTTCGTGGCGTTCGAATGGACCCAGCGTGACGTGAAAATAGATACAAGCCAGGCAGTAGCCGATGTTGTGTTTGAAGAGGAAATCATTCCTATTACCGAAACCCCGGAACAGGCAGCACCACCACCACCTGAAGCTCCAAAGGTAGCAGAATTGCTGGAGATTGTGGATGATAAGGCTGAAATTGAGGAAACTACAACTATTATTAATGAGGATAATCAAGCCCGCGTAGAAGTAAAATACGTGCCTGTACAAGTGGTTGAAGAAGAACCGGAAGAACAGACTATTTTCGAGGTTGTAGAAAATATGCCGGACTTCCCGGGAGGCCAGGCAGCTTTAATGCAGTATTTGGCAAAAAATATTAAATATCCGACTATCGCACAGGAAAACGGAACTCAAGGTCGTGTTATCGTACAGTTCGTTGTTAACAGAGACGGTAGTATCGTAGATGCGAAAGTTGTACGTAGCGTCGATCCCTATCTGGATAAAGAAGCCCTCCGTGTGATTAATACCATGCCGAAGTGGAAACCAGGTATGCAGCGCGGAAAACCGGTACGTGTTAAATTTACGGTTCCTGTGATGTTTAGATTGCAGTAATTTGTAACACTATAAATTGGGAGGCTGCTTTCGGCAGCCTCTTTTTATTCATTAATTTTTTTATTCATCATGTTTACAGCTTCTCAATTACTCGATAAGATAAATAATCATATCTCTGAAATCCAGTTTACCCGGACGCCGAAAGGGCTTTATGAACCGATTGAATATATCCTTTCTCTGGGTGGGAAGCGGATACGTCCTGTATTAATGTTGATGGGATATAACTTGTATCGGGAGGATGTTGCGTCTATATACGATCCTGCCACTGCAATTGAAGTTTATCACAATCACACCTTGTTGCATGATGATTTGATGGATCGTTCGGATGTGCGCAGAGGGAAACCTACGGTGCACAAGGTCTGGAATGATAATACTGCTGTACTTTCGGGAGATGCTATGCTGATTCTGGCATTTCGGTATATGACGGGTTGTCCGCCGGAACACCTGAAAGAAGTGATGGATTTATTCAGCCTGACTACACTCGAAATCTGTGAAGGACAGCAACTGGATATGGAATTTGAATCTCGCTGTGACGTCACAGAAGACGAATACATTGAAATGATTCGTTTGAAAACAGCTGTGTTGCTTGCGGGTAGTCTTAAAATAGGTGCAATTCTGGCAGGAGCGACTGCTGAAGATGCAGAGAATCTATATAATTTTGGAATGCATATCGGAGTAGCATTCCAGTTGCAGGATGATTTGTTGGATGTATATGGTGATCCGGAAGTGTTCGGGAAGAAGATAGGTGGAGACATCCTCTGCAATAAAAAAACATATATGCTTATCAAAGCACTGAACCGTGCAGATGAAAAGCAGCATACTGAATTGAATCGTTGGTTGAATGCGGAGGCTTTTCAACCTTCTGAAAAAATCGAAGCGGTAACTGAAATCTATAATCAGTTGAACATCCGCAATATCTGTGAAAGCAAAATGCGTGAATATTATACGCTCGCTATGGAAAGCCTGGCAGCGGTAGCTGTTGCGGAAGACAGAAAAAAAGAATTGAAGAATCTGGTGAAATTATTAATGTATCGTGAAATGTAGTTAAGTATCGGAGATATGCCTTATAGACGACTACCAAATACAGATCAAGCAAGGGTTCGGGCACTGAAAGCGGCTGTCGAAAAGGGAGAAATGTATAATGTACGTGACTTGGCTATTACATTGAAGACATTATTTGAGGCGCGCAACTTCTTGCACCGGTTCGAGGCAGCACAAATTTATTATACACAGTGCTACGATAACCAGTCGCGTGCCAGCCGTAAACATCAGATGAATGTGAAGACTGCCCGGTTGTATATCTCTCATTTTATTCAGGTGCTCAATCTGGCAGTGCTTCGTGATGAAATCAAGGTGACACATAAAGAGTTATATGGCTTGCCTGCTTCCAATACCGTACCTGACCTGTTGAGTGAAGCCTCACTGGTAGAGTGGGGGAAGAAAATAATCGAAGGCGAACAACTAAGGACCACTCAAGGTGGCATACCTATTTATAATCCGACTATTGCACGTGTGAAAGTGCATTATGATATTTTCCTGGATAGCTATGAACGGCAGAAGAACTATCAGGCATTAACCAATCGTAGTCTTGATGAACTGGCGTCCATGCGTGACCGTGCGGATGAATTGATTTTGGATATCTGGAATCAGGTAGAAGCCAAATACCAGGATGTCACTCCCAATGATACCCGATTAGAAAAATGTCGTGATTATGGGCTGATATATTATTATCGCTCCAGCGAAAAAATAAAAGAAGAAAAAGAAATATCATGTTGATCGATACTCATTCTCATCTTTTTGTTGAAGAATTTACCGAAGATTTGCCTCTGGTGATGGAACGTGCCAGGAAAGCAGGAGTTTCCTATATATTTATGCCCAATATAGACAGCACGACCATTGATGCTATGTTGTCGGTTTGTAGGGATTATCCGGGATTTTGCTATCCGATGATCGGATTGCACCCCACTTCTGTCAATGAATCGTATGAACAGGAATTAGCGATTGTTCACAAATACTTGTCGACTTCCCGTGAGTTTGTGGCTATCGGAGAAATAGGTCTTGATCTTTATTGGGATAAGACTTTTCTGAAAGAGCAAATCTTGGTTTTTGAAAAGCAAATAGAGTGGGCGCTGGAATATGGTCTTCCCATTGTAATCCATTCAAGAGAAGCATTTGAATATATATATAAGGTAATGGAACCCTATAAAAATACCCCATTGACCGGCATTTTTCATAGTTTTACCGGGACGTCGGAAGAAGCGGCGAAATTGTTGGAATTTGAAGGATTTATGTTAGGTATCAATGGAGTTGTAACTTTCAAGAAATCGACTTTGCCGGAGGCATTGACGACTGTTCCTTTAGAGCGCATTGTGCTCGAAACCGATTCTCCCTATTTGGCTCCCGTGCCGAACCGGGGAAAGAGGAATGAAAGTGCCAATGTGAGAGACACACTCATGAAGGTGGCTGATATTTATCAGAGGGATCCGGAGTACGTGGCACAGGTCACTTCTGTGAATGCGCTAAAAGTGTTCGGAATCCGCAAATAAGGTTCGAAAGGTTTTAAATTATATTAATTTGCCGTATTTATTCGAGATAAAAGAGGGAGAATGCTTCTTGAAAAGAAAAAAAAGAATACATTTGTAGCTGAAAATGCTGAAAACTCAGAGGGAGAGATGCTCGAGTGGTTGAAGAGGCACGCCTGGAAAGCGTGTATACGCCAAAAGCGTATCCGGGGTTCGAATCCCCGTCTCTCCGCAGAAATGAAAGAGAGATGAGAAGTAAATACAATAATAATAATCAATTAATTAATCTTAAAAATTAGACACACAATGAAAAAGTTATTTGCAATTGTTGCTGTGATTGGGGCCTTCACTTTTGGCTCAATTCAACTTGCTCAGGCTCAAGACGCTCCTGCAGCAGAACAAACTGAACAACAAGCTGCTCCTGCCGCTGAAGCTACTACAGCTGCTGCTCCTGCTGCAGAAGAGGGTGGTATTCACAAGGAAATCAAAGTTAAATTCATCGAAGGTACTGCATCTTTCATGAGTTTGGTAGCTATCGCTTTGGTGATCGGTTTGGCTTTCTGTATTGAACGTATCATTTATTTGAGTTTGGCTGAAATCAACACAAAAAAATTCATGGCATCTATCGAAGCTGCTTTGGAAAAAGGTGATGTTGAAGCTGCTAAAGACATTGCTCGTAACACCAGAGGCCCGGTTGCTTCTATCTACTACCAAGGTTTGATGAGAATCGATCAAGGTATCGACGTAGTTGAGAAGTCAGTTGTATCTTATGGTGGTGTACAGGCAGGTTACCTTGAAAAAGGATGTTCTTGGATCACACTGTTTATCGCAATGGCTCCGTCACTCGGATTCTTGGGTACTGTAATCGGTATGGTGCAGGCATTTGATAAGATCCAGCAGGTAGGTGATATCTCTCCGACGGTTGTTGCAGGTGGTATGAAAGTTGCCTTGATTACAACTATCTTCGGTTTGATCGTAGCATTGATCCTTCAGGTATTCTATAACTACGTACTTTCTAAAATTGAGGCTCTTACAAGTGAAATGGAAGATTCTTCTATCTCTTTGCTTGATATGGTAATCAAATATAACTTGAAATACAAAAAATAATCTGAAATGAGTAAGTTAACATATAGAATATCGTATTACGCACTGTATGCGATGTTTGCTATTATTCTGATCGTTATCGGCTTGTTCTTCTTAGGAGGAGATGCCACTGGCGATGCCTTGATTCCGGGGGTAGATCCCGAGATGTGGCAACCAGCTCAAACAGACGCCTTACTCTATCTGATGTACGTTTTGTTTGGTGTAGCTGTTGCTGCCACTGTGATTGCTGCTGTATTCCAATTTGGTGCAGCTTTGAAAGATAATCCGGCAAACGCTATCAAGTCTTTACTTGGCTTGGTTCTTTTAGTTGTTGTTTTAGCTGTAGCTTGGGCTATGGGTGATGGAACACCGATGCAAATTCCGGGCTATGATGGTACAGATAACGTTCCTTTCTGGCTGAAACTAACTGATATGTTCCTTTATGCTATTTACATCCTGTTGTTTGTGACAGTTGTTGCAATCATTGGAAGCGGTATAAAGAAAAAATTATCGTAATCAATTGAGGATACTCAATTAAATAAGTAATTAAAATGGCAAGAGGAAAAAGAAAAGTTCCTGATATTAACTCAAGTTCTACGGCGGATATTGCTTTCTTGTTGCTGATCTTCTTCTTGATTACAACATCAATGGATACGGACCGTGGTTTGGCAAGACTTTTGCCTCCACCACCCGAAGATCAAGATCAACAGAACACAGATAAGATCAAAGAACGTAATGTCTTACAGGTATACCTGAATAAGGATGATGCCTTGATGTGCGGAAATGATTATATAGGTGTTGACGAGCTAAGAGAAAGAGCTAAAGAATTTATTGCTAATGTTGCTAATGCAGAACACATGCCTGAAAAAACACAGAAGAATGTAGAATTTTTCGGCACATATTTGGTTAATGACAAGCACGTAATTTCTTTGCAGAATGACCGTGGATCTTCTTATCAGGCATATATCAGTGTGCAGAACGAGTTGGTGGCTGCATACAATGAATTGAGAGATGAGTTGGCTCAGGAAAAATGGCAAAAGACATATGCAGAATTGAATGACGATCAACAAAAGGCGATTCGTGAAATTTATCCGCAGAGAATTTCTGAGGCAGAACCTAAAAAATACGGAGAAAAAAAGAAGTAAGTAATGGGAAAATTTAATAAGACTGGTAAACGTGAAATGCCGGCATTGAATACTTCTTCGTTGCCTGACCTTATCTTTACTTTGTTGTTCTTCTTTATGATTGTAACAACAATGCGTGAGGTAACATTAAAGGTGCAGTTTACACTTCCGCAAGGTACTGAACTCGAAAAACTGGAGAAGAAATCGCTGGTAACATTCATCTATGTAGGGGAACCTACACAAGAATATCGCGCGAAAATGGGTACTGAAAGTCGTATTCAGCTGAACGACAGCTATGCTGAAGTTGGTGAAGTACAAGACTTCATTTTTCAGGAACGTGCAAGTATGAATGAAGGTGATGCAGCTAAAATGACTGTGTCTCTGAAAGTAGATCAAAAGACAAAGATGGGTATTATTACTGACGTAAAAAATGCTCTTAGAAAATCTTATGCTTTGAAGATTAACTATTCGGCTACTAAACGTGGTGAGAAGTAATTAGTTAATTTAATATATAAAAAGAAAGGGTGTCCAAACCGATTGGGACACCCTTTCTTTTTTATTCTTTAGAACTTATAGAAGTAGTTTTCTGTAGGTTAATTTATATCGGCTTTTCTTTTTTATTTTCCAACTCTTTTACTCCGTATACTTCCGTATGAATTTTATTCTTGATTGTTTCAAAATCCTTTTCACAATCCAATTCTCCGTGTACCATTAAATACATGGGCAGAAAATCATCTCCGGGTTTGTAAGGAGGTTGGCAATAGTCTTTTCCCCACAGTACAAAGCCTTGACGTTGATAAAAGCTGATACGTCGTTTTGCCATTTCCTCTATCGGACGTTCCACTTCCAATACAATCGGGCGTTTCAAATAATTGCACAAGTATTCCAGCGTGCGTTTTCCATAGCCTCCATTTCGTAGGGCAGGATTGGTTGCAAAGTGTTCTACATAGTAGAAACTGTCAAAATCCCAATAGGTAATGAAGCCGACTGGCAGGTTATCATCAAAGATGATGTTATTATGAAAGTTGTCCGTACGATCAGTGTACTCGCGCAGTTGTTCCAACTGACGGTACTCTTCCGGTGGGAACGAATCAATTAGAAGCTCTTCCATGAATTTGTAATGCTGCAGATCCGACGTACTAATTGGTTGAAGTCTAATCATGAGGTTTGGGTTTTAAGTTTGACAATAATATGATTGTATATGATTTTGTTTTAGCTGAATATTTGCAGTAGACTGTCATCAATGATTGTAGTCGGTTAAGGGACATAAAACTCAATCATTCGACGGATGGCACGTTGACAAACCGGACAAAACTCCGGGTATTCGTTTGTTTTCATACGGCAGTCGTAGGCGGGACGATAAATGCCCTTGGCAGAATAGCCACCTCCCTCATACACTCCTACCGGATATTTCTTTCTTTCAGCAATAGGGGTAGGAATCGGAATACCTGACGGAAGCATATCTTTCCATTTGGAAGCGAAGTTTACCCGTGTTGAAATATTCTGTTCCCACGGTTCGACATCCAGCGGATAAGTATCTGTCATCACATCATCATCATAGAAATATTCGTCGGCCAGTCCACCGAAACTGTGTCCGAATTCGTGCACGACTACCGGCTTGAACATAGGGTGATGGGCTGTGGTCAGCGTATACGAATTGTATATTCCTCCTCCACCATATACATCTGTGTTAGCCAGGATAATGATATGTTCGTAGGGGATGCCTGCCAATGCATTGTGGATAGATTTTACCCGGCTGGTAGTCAGATAGCGGTCCGAATAAAAAGTATCGAAATGAGAATGAACTGCCGTTTGTTTCCACTGGTTTTCGCGGGGAACACTGACACCGCTGTCCGTAGAAGGGCTTGCTACGGCAACAATATTAAATTTGCCCTTCATGGAGCGGAACGGCTCATACGAAAACAAACTTTCGCAGGTGCGTTGTGCATCCTGATAGAAGACATCCATTTCTTTTTCTGTGTATCCTTCTGCAAGGATGGCAACGTCTATGCAGTCTTTTTCATTACCACTTTGAAGCATATACCGATGCGGAGTGATATGTGATACTCCCCGTTTATGAATCAATATATCATCCGGACGGATGATATGTTTGTAGGTAGCCAATCTTTTTTTTCGCGGAGAATATAAAGTGACTTCTACCTCCACGGGCTGTTTAGGATAAGGAAGAAGGAAAGTATTCTCAAATCCTTTGGCTGTTTCTTTGGCTTCGTCTGTAGACAGCCACTCTTGAAACAAAGAAGAGAATGACGTTTGGTAGATACACTGTTTGCTGGCAAGGTCCTTCACTATAATTTGTCCGTTGCCTTCCAAAGGAAGTTCCGAAAGATGATGTTGGCGGCCTGCCCAAGTAGGAAGCTGTGATAGCTCATCCAAATAAATAGCCTGTTGTGTAGCATCCCCGGTAAAGATATAATCCACTCGCAATGTTTTGTTCTGAAAATAATCAGCAAAATTCTGTGCATAACTTCCTATAGAAGTACAGAAACACAGAATGATACAGCAAATATGTTTCATATAAACGGTATATTTATGTTTTTCGCAAAGGTACGAACTATTGTTGACTTATCCGCTTTCTGCAAATAAAAGTAATAGATTATAGTATTTGTTGTCGAAAAATCGCTAACTTTGCATAAAAGATTCATTGATAAAAACAATTTGATTCAAAAATGGGACATCATCAATTAGATGCTTTAGATGAGCAAATTCTGAAACTGATTGCAGGGAATGCGCGTATTCCTTTTTTGGAAGTAGCACGAGCATGTAATGTTTCCGGCGCTGCAATCCATCAGCGTATTCAGAAGCTTACTAATTTAGGTATATTAAAAGGTTCGGAGTATGTCATCGACCCCGAGAAAATCGGATATGAGACTTGCGCTTATATTGGTATATATCTGAAAGATCCCGAATCCTTTGATTCGGTAACGAAAGCTTTAGAAGCTATCCCCGAAGTGGTGGAATGTCATTTCACTACCGGAAAATACGATATGTTTATCAAAATTTACGCAAAGAATAACCATCACTTATTGAGTATTATTCACGATAAGTTGCAACCATTGGGTTTGGCGCGTACCGAGACATTAATCTCCTTCCATGAAGCCATTAAGCGGCAGATGCCAATCATGGTCGACATAGAAGATGAAGATTAATCGTTATTTTCTCACGTAATCAACAAAAGCATAGGAGCAGAGATGTTTCTCATCCGCAGGATGAGCTTCTCTGCTTTTTTCTTGCCACATCTCTGGTGATACTTCCGGAAAATAGGCATCGACTTCGGGAGCCATATCATTTATTTCTGTCAGGCAAAGTTCGTCAGCGAAAGAAAGAGCCTGCTGATAAATACTTGCTCCTCCTATAATATAAATGTGTTCCTCCTCTTTACAACTTTGCAAAGCTGCTTCGAGTGAAGGGAAAACTTCCGCACCGGGACATTCTGTAGCCGGGTTGGAAGACAAAACGATGTTTCTGCGATTGGGTAATGCGCCTTTCGGTAGTGACTCGAAAGTTTTGCGTCCCATCAGTATCGTGTTTCCGGTAGTTAATGCTTTGAAACGTTTTAAATCATTGGGTAACCAGAAAAGAAGTTTGTTCTCGAAGCCGATAGCCATACGGCGGTCTACGGCAGCAATGATAGATATTTTACTCATAAAGTTACACGGCTACTGCTCCTGCAATATGCGGATGCGGGTCATAGTTCACTAATTCAAAGTCCTCAAATTTGAAGTCGAAGATACTTTTCACATCCGGATTGATCTTCATTTGTGGCAATGGACGAGGTTCACGTGATAATTGGAGCTTCACTTGTTCCAAGTGGTTCAGGTAGATATGTGCATCACCGAAGGTATGAACAAAATCTCCGGCTTTCAGTCCCGTCACTTGTGCCATCATTTGCAGCAATAATGCGTATGAGGCAATATTAAAAGGAACACCCAGAAAAATATCTGCACTGCGTTGATACAGTTGCAGGCTCAACCGTCCGTCTGCTACATAAAACTGAAAGAAAGCATGGCAGGGAGGCAAATTCATATTATTCAAATCTGCTACGTTCCAGGCGCTTACAATGATACGGCGTGAATCCGGATTATGTTTGATTGTTTCCACCACTTCACTGATCTGGTCGATAAATCCACCGTTATAGTCAGGCCATGAACGCCATTGATAACCATAAACATGTCCTAAGTCGCCGTTCTCATCCGCCCATTCGTTCCAGATACGCACTCCATGTTCCTGAAGATATTTCACATTAGTATCACCTTGCAGAAACCAAAGCAATTCGTATATGATTGATTTCAGATGTAGTTTCTTGGTTGTCAGGCACGGGAAACCGTCATCAAGATTAAAACGCATTTGATGACCGAAAACGCTGATGGTTCCGGTTCCGGTACGGTCACTTTTTTCTGTACCTTCGGTTAGTACACGATTGAGTAAATCCAGGTATTGTTTCATAATGAATAAGTTGTGGTGAAAATGATTCTCCGCACAAAATTACAAAAATGGAGTGAATAAATTAGCAAACCAGCCGACGAACTTCTTCCACGGGGAGCGCTTTTTCCAGAATTCAGGCGTTAGTTGAGTGCAATGCTCGATATCGTTCCGGAACATTGTATTTAATTCACCCGTTATTTTTGTATCAAAGATGAAAGCATTAGTTTCGTAATCATAGCGCAAGCTGCGGCTGTTCAGGTTGGCAGTGCCAACTGTACAGAACAAATCATCCACCATCATTATTTTAGAGTGATGAAATCCACCGTTATACATATAGACTGTAGCTCCTCTTTTCATCAGTTTGTGTAACTTATAAAGTGCGGCATCCGGAGTAAACGGGATATCGGAGGCAGAAGAAACCATGATTGTAACATTTACGCCTCGGTCGATTGTCCGGTTCAACGCCTTTTTGATTGAAGAAGTCGGTACAAAATAAGGATTGACGATATGAACATTCTTTTGGGCTGAATAGATGCTCATGGCATAAGCGTGGCTTAACATGCGGCTATTCTTTTTCGGGGTACGGTCTACGATTGCTACCACAATATTCGTACTGTCCGTTTGTTCCTCATGTTGGGGGAAATAAGCGGCTCCACCTACATTCTGTTTGGTTTCCTTATTCCAGATCGTTAGGAATATCTCCTGCAGATCATTGACGGCATCCCCTTCAATGCGTGTGTGCATATCACGCCAAGTTCCGATTTTGGGTAGTCCGTTAATGTAGTAGTCAGCGATATTCATACCACCGGTATAAGCCACTTTTCCATCGATGACAGCTATTTTCCGGTGATCGCGATGGGCGGCGTGATTGATATAAGGGAAAGTGAACGGATCGAACTTGACAATCTCGATTCCTTGTTCACGTATTTTCTTGAGATGTCTCTTTTTAAGTGGTTTGTTGTTCGACCAGTTTCCGAATGCATCGAACATAGATCGTACTTCTACCCCTTCTTTCACTTTTTCGGCCAGCAGGGCAAATAAAGCATTGGCGATGGAGTCATTTCGGAAGTTGAAATATTCCAGGTGGACGTGGTGTTTAGCTTCCCGGATGGCTTCAAACAAATCGATAAACTTCTCCCGTCCGCTTTTTAGCAGTTTTACCTTATTATTATCAGATATAGGGATTCCCGATTCTTGTAAATAGCGTAGCACAAGGGAATCGCTGGTTAATCCGATTGAGTCCCTGGGATGTATCATCAGACTGTCGATGATACCTGCCTGAACACTCAATATAGGCAGGAACAGAAATAAAATAAATATACGTAATTTCAAAACTCTTCTCACTCTTTTAGTTTACAGAAGAACAAAGATACGATATCTAAGTTTGGGCTCCTTTGCTAACAAGGGCAAATTTATCATTCTTTAACGAAATAACTTCTTTCCAGGAGTTAATTATGCCATCGAAGCAACCTTTCGTGTAGCCATGAATAATAGTACAACAGCTGCGATAATAATTGACTTCGGATCAAGGCTGGAAGTGCCATGATTAATCATACCGATAAATACTTCTCTTATGGTTTCCCAAGCTGCTTCCAATCCGCCTAACCATACAAAAAGTGCGGCCGCCACAGTCATCACGAAAGCGCTCCAGATACGAGCCAGGCGATTACTACGATCGGGTAAGTGGTGCATGACACGGCGACTGAATCCGTTATCTGCTATTTCTTGCTTGTTTTCTGTGAAGAAATCGCGCAAGAGCTTATCATTGTCTATTTCTGTCATAACCGTTTTGTTTTAAATACGTTGCTAATTTTTCTTTTCCGCGTGACAGATGGCTTTTCACTGTCCCTGAGGGTACTCCTACAATCCCTGCAATTTTGTCGATACTAATGTCCTCCATGTAGAACAACGTGATGCAGGTTCTTTCCACTTCTTTAAGCATTTTGAGTGACTGGTAGACATCCATTTTTTGCCCGATATTCTCCTGTTCGGTGCTGTTGATGGCGTCTATTTCTCTTGTATCCAAGTCGGCTGTCTCTTTCCGGCTGCGAATATAATCATAAAAAACATTATAAGCAATACGATACAGCCACGTAGAGAAACTTGACAAGTTCCGGAAAGAGGCAATGTTCGTATACGCTTTGATAAATGTATCTTGCGCAAGGTCGTCACTCAATTCGCTGTCGCCGCAAGTCAGGTTCAGGAAGAATCGCCGGATGGGCGACTGATACTCCTTCACCAACTGGTCAAAGGCCCTGGTGTTCTTGAACACCACGACCTGTGCGACTAACGATATATCATTGAGTTGGCTCATTTATTCTCGTCGTTCTTTTCTTCGTTTACTCCTTTGTCTTTCTCTTCGGATTCGGAAGGGATGATTTCGAAACTATCGGTTCTAACGTTATTCGGGTTCTTTTTTTCATCCTTATTACCCGTATACATCCGGGTAGCATTTGCGTCTTGAGTCTGTTGTTTACTACCGATAATCCATTGTCCGATACCCATGAATGTAACGAGTAAGCCGATAGCTCCAATTCCGAATTCGCCGGTGATTGCCCAGAGGAAGATGAAAAGACCGATACCCGTAAAGGTGTTCTTGATGCCTTGTGAACGCGAATCGACTGTTTTGTTTTCACGGATAAACTCTGCCGGAAGCGGTTGGCCGGCAGCAAGTGCCTGTTCGGCAAGGCGATAACGTGCTTTCCGGTTTTTATAACGGAAGAAGAAGATTACAAATAGAATGAATACCGGAAATCCGAATACAGCAATGATTGCAATGATTGCTACCAGAATACCTCCGCCGGCACTAACATTGTGGAAGGGGAAATCGCTGTCATCCGAATCGAATGTGAAGCTGGCTTTGCCATGAGTGGTGCTAACATTACTTGAGTTTGCATTTACGTCTGCAGAATCAGCATCTGCTGTGTCTACACCAATCACTGTGACAGCAGTATTGTTCGTATTTGCTTTATTGTCTTTGGTCACGGTAACTTTTACTTTCCCGATGGAATCACGAACAACGGTGGTCTGGGCAACAGCCAGTGTGCAAGTGGTCAGTACAACCATCAATGCTAATAGAAAATTTTTCATATCAATAGTTTTTTAATTTATTTCTTTATCTGTTAGACGTAGTTAATATCATAGAAAGTTGCAAAGAGACGAAATATTTTTGATATTTGCGGAAATTAATAAACGAAAGATGGAATTACCTGCTTCTTTTATAGACTACACCCGCGCTCTATTGGGCGATGAAGAATACGACAAACTGGCTGTTGCCCTCCAACAGGAACCACCGGTTAGCATCCGGTTGAATCAATTGAAAATCAATCATTCTTTATCGGATAAAGTACCTTGGTCTTCCGAAGGATTCTATTTGGAGGAGCGTCTCACTTTCACGTTCGATCCCTTATTCCATGCAGGCTGTTATTATGTTCAGGAAGCTTCTTCCATGTTTGTGGAGCAGGTACTCCGGCAATATGTCACCGGGCCGGTGAAGATGTTGGATCTTTGTGCGGCTCCCGGTGGAAAATCGACTCATGCCCGTAGTGTACTTCCCGAAGGGAGCCTGTTGGTAGCCAATGAGGTAATCCGGAATCGTTCGCAGATTCTTGCTGAAAACCTGACGAAGTGGGGACATCCGGATGTGGTAGTGACCAATAATGATCCGGCAGATTTTTTGGCTTTACCCTCTTTCTTTGATGTGATTCTTACAGATGTTCCCTGTTCCGGTGAAGGTATGTTCCGTAAAGACCCGATAGCTGTGGAAGAGTGGAGCCCCGAGAATGTGGAAATCTGTTGGCAGCGCCAGCGACGGATTATTGCGGATATCTGGGATGCGTTGAAGCCCGGAGGTATTCTTATATATAGTACGTGTACATTTAATACAAAAGAGGATGAAGAGAATGCACGTTGGATTCAACAAGAGTATGGGGGCGAACCATTAACTGTGCAGGTGCAGGAGAATTGGAATATAACAGGAGATCTTTTGTCAGATAAAGGGGATCATTCTAAATCTTCTATTCCCGTCTATCATTTTTTTCCTCATAAGACGAAAGGTGAAGGCTTTTTTCTGGTGGCTTTTCGTAAGCCGGAGACGGAAGAAGAGATTCCGGTATCTTCTTTCGCGAAAGAGAAAGCTTTCAAGAAGAAGGATAAGAAAGGAATAGCAGCATCTTCTCCTGTATCGAAAGAACATCTGAATATGGCTAAAAACTGGTTGAATGATGAAAATTCGGACAAGTATCTTTTATTGGCGGAAGGAACAAATATCCGGGCTTTTTCGCAGTACTATACTAATGAATTAACAATGATGAAGCAAAGCCTGAAAATCGTGTCGGCAGGGATTGAGATAGGCGAGGTGAAAGGAAAGGATTTGATCCCTAACCATGCGTTGGCAATGTGTATCTCCCTTTTGTGCCGGGAAGCATTCGCTATCGAAGAAATAAGTTATGAACAGGCTATCACTTATTTACGGAAAGAGGCCATTACCTTACCGGCAACAGCCCCTCGTGGGTATGTTTTGCTCACTTATCGGCATATCCCTCTCGGATTTGTGAAGAATATCGGCAATCGTGCCAATAATCTTTATCCGCAAGAATGGCGCATCCGTAGTGGATACTTGCCGGAAAATATACGCATCTTGTCAGAAGACGTTACTGATTAAGGCAGTATTCCCGCAGGTATTTCCTGTTGGGAAAGACTAAAGCTAAGCTGTCTGCCTTTTCCGATTTCTGTGCCTTCAGCTATTTCTTCCAACGTGTAGGAAGGAGGAGGTGCAGGTGATGTCCGCGTTTCTCCAATGGGCGGAGTGTTCCAGTTCAGATTTAAGCTTTTATCCAACCGGTGAAATAAGTACGAGTTTCCCCATATAATGAATTTATGATTGGAAACAGGTGTTGCCATATCTTCCGAAAAAGTGAGGGTTAGTGTCACTTTCTCATCGTCTCCTTCTTCTTTTTCCAGTTTGTAACTTCCTTGGGTTATTAATTCAAGTCCGGATGAAAAGGCGGTCTGTTCTCCCTGTTTGAAAAAATAAGCATCCCGTGCGTGGTTGTTAATCAGAAAAATGTCGGAAATACCGGGTAGAAGATTCGCATCTCCGTTGGGTAAGTTAGACAAGTAGCTGCGGAGCAACTTTATATTTTCGTAATTATCGACCACCTTGATTGGTAAAGTGCAACTCTCTTGTGTGGCGTTGTCTGTTACTGTCAGATAAGTCGTTCCGGTGAGGATACCGGTCACATAAATCATACGTCCGGCAGGTACTCCGCTCCAGCCAGTTTCGGTTCCGGCACTTGCGATGCGTGTGTCTTTCACTGCAAGTGAGTAGTCACCATTTCCGCTTTCCAGGCCAAGGTAACGTCTGCCACCCATAGGCACTTCGTATTCACTGTTGTAAAAACGTAGTGGATTGTCGTCATCATCTTTACAGCCGCTTAGTAGCGTAAGGATGCAGCATAACATGAATAAATAGAAATGTTTAGGTCTCATAATTCAGATTTTATGTTCATTGCAAATGTAATGTATTGTTTTGAAATATCCGGTAGGAATTTGAAGAAAAAGAGAGAAAAGAGAGGGAAAGAGAGGAGATGTATTTAGGCACGGATTACACGGATTTTACGGTCTTTAGTGTTGTCATTATTATAAAGCAGCAGTGTTAATCCGTGTAATCCGTGCCTAATTTATGATATAAACATACTTATATCACTTAAAAATAGAAATTAGTATGTTCAGCATAACCCATGATTAAAGGGCTTTATGTAGTCTGTTTATAGTTTGCTTTTGTAAATCCGTGCCATTGCCTTTTGGTACTGATTTTCCAGTTGCAGATAATTTTGATGACTTTGATAGATTACCGACACTTCAACAAAGTACTCGATCATACTAATTTGTCCACCCGCCAAAGCTTGTTTCAGCAATGCCAAATCTTGTTGCGACTGGAAAGTCTTGCTATATTCTTCCATTGAAGCATGCAGCGTTTTCGCTTCCCGGTAAAGCTGTGCCAATTCTGATTCCACTTGCAGGGTAGCATTATCCTTTTGCAAGTCGATGTTGAGTGCCTGCGCTTTAGCAATTTTCACCTTATTCCGATTTTCGAAAAGCGGGAAGGAGAAGCCTACTACTACACCGTTGAAAGGCACACCTGTTTCCGTATTCCGGCGATAGCCGAGCTCCAGCTTCGGCAGCCACTGGGATTTATTGACAGCGATTTGTTTACGGGCAACGAGACTTTCGTTGCCTAGTGCCATTAGAGTGCGGTCTGTTGCCATAACTTCCGATTTCAACATTTGGTAATCGCTTGGGAACGGTATAGTCGGATATTGATTCTCTTCGAAAACCACCGGAATATTACCATTCAGCGTATTCAGTTCCTGCTGCTTATTGCGTAGTGCCGTCTCGTTCAGAGATGCTTCCGTTTTCACATTCAGCAGTTCCAAGTTGATTTTATTGGTTTCGAGTGCATTTGCATCTCCTGTCTGGAGACGCTTGGCGTACATTTTAGCCAGCTCTTCCGCATTGCGGAGGCGTTCTTCTAAAATATGCTTTTGTTGGCGAAGCATAATAATATCCAGGCAGAGTTCTTTTGCCTGTAACAGCTTCTCCTGACGAAAAACATCCGCCTGGCTGTCAAAAGCTCCTGCCTTCAGGCGGTTCAACTTGTTACGTGTAGCATATAGACTGGGGAAATCAAAACTTTGTGAAACAACCAGCTCACCGATTGTTTCGTTTTTATCTTTTGCTCCCCATAGATGCGCATAAGAAAGAGTAGGGTCAGGCAAGTTATTATCCGTTTTGGCTTCCAGCTTCTGCGAAGTAATCAGTTGCTCGTTTGCCTGCAGCTCCCTATTGTTCGTTTCGATATTTTTCAATACCTGGTCAATTCCGTTTTGAGCTTGCACTCCGCCTATGGCTAAAGATAGAAGTGCAGTGCTTATAATCATGATTCGTTTCATTCTGATTTTCTTTATTTGTTACAATCGATTGTTGATAGATACTTTATGATAAGGTATCTGTTTGTTCGG
>NZ_QSUR01000013.1:0-13140 GCF_003439055.1 Bacteroides sp. OM05-10AA | reverse complement strand
CACCGGGGAACGACCCTTTCCTCACCGGGGAACGACCCTTTCCTCACCGGGGAACGACCCTTTCCTCACCGAGGAACGATGCTTTCCTCACCGAGGAAAAAGGCCACCCTCTACAGGCTTTTCTGGGCCTTTTTCCGATGCATCATCAGATAAACAATCGGAACGATAAAACCGTTCAAAAAAGTAGACGTTAATAATCCTCCTAAAATTACTTTAGCCATCGGACTCTGGATTTCGTTACCGGGCAAATCACCGGCAAGTGCCAATGGAATCAGTGCCAGTGCAGAAGACAATGCCGTCATCAAAATCGGATTCAGACGGTCGAGAGAACCCAGAATTACACTGTCGTACACGTTCAAACCCTCTATCTGTTGCAAATGGTTGTAGTGACTGATTAACAGCATACCATTACGGGTGGCAATACCGAATAAAGAGATGAAACCGATGATAGCCGGAATGCTGACTTCCCCTGTTGTAATCACCAAGGCAAAGACACCACCGATCAATGCCAGCGGAAGATTCAGCAAGATAACCCCGGATTCTTTCACGCTGCGGAACTCATTGTACAGCAACAGGAAGATAACCACGATACTGATAAATGAAGTCAACGCCAACGTCCGGCTGGCAGCCTGCTCGCTTTCAAACTGTCCACCATACTCGATATGATAACCTTCGGGTAATTGTACCGATGTGTCGATACGTTGCTGAATATCATTCACAACACTGCGCAAATCACGATCGGCCACATTGGCGGAAATAACAATTTTACGTTTCACATTCTCGCGGTTGATCGTATTCGGACCCATGGCCGATACCACTTCCGCTACATAGCTCAAAGGAACTTTGCGGCCGTCGTTCGTGTCTACCATCAGGTTACGGATTTTCTCCATCTCATCCCGGGCATCATCCTTCACTTTTACGATCAGGTCAAAACTCTTGCCCTGTTCATACACTTGTGAGATCACTTTTCCAGCCAAAGCTACATTCACATATTCCGAAAATTCCGGCAGGGTAATACCGAACTTAGCCAGCATTTCCCGTTTAGGCTGTATTTTCAGCTGCGGACGTTCAATCTGTTGTTCCACGTTCAGGTCGGCAACACCGGGAATGTCACTGATCGCTCCTTTGATTTGATTACCGAGTGAAAACATCTTATTCAGATCGTCACCGAATAACTTGATAGCAATATTCGCTTTCGTACCCGACAACATTGCGTCGATACGGTGGCTGATCGGTTGTCCGATTTCTATGTTTGCTCCGGTGATCGTACCTAATTTTTCACGTACATCAGCTACCAGTTCACTACGCGAGCGATCTTTCAATTCGAACGGAGCTTCTATTTCAGAAACATTGACTCCTAACGCATGTTCATCCAATTCGGCACGTCCCGTTTTCCGGGCTACCGTTTGTATTTCGGGAATCGTCATTAATAACTCTTCGGCACGATGTCCCATTTTGTTGCTTTCTTCCAGCGAAATACCCGGCAGAGAACTGATATTGATAGTGAACGATCCTTCATTGAACGAAGGAAGGAAGCTGCGTCCAAGTGTGAAAAACACTCCGAGGGCAACTACAAAAAGTCCGATTGTACTTCCGAGAGTCACACGTTTATGTGCCAATACCCAAGTCAGTGCTTTTTCATAAATCCCTTTCATCCAGCGGGCAACAGGAGCTTCTTTCAGTTCCTTGTTCGTCTTATTGCTTCCTAATAGATAAGAGCAGAGCACCGGAGTCAGTGTCAATGCAACTATCGTAGACGCAAACAAGGCCACAATAAAAGCAACACCTAGTGGAACCAACATTCTGCCTTCCATGCCGCTCAAGAAAAATAACGGAACAAAGCTGACTACGATAATCAACGTTGAATTAAGGATAGGCATGCGCACCTCTTTCGACGCATTGAATACCACTTCGAGCGTACTTAGTCTTTCTGCTTCCGCTTTCAGGCGGTTCTCCCGCAGTCGTTTATATACGTTTTCCACATCGACAATGGCGTCGTCTACCAATGAACCGATAGCTATCGCCATACCTCCAAGACTCATGGTGTTGATTGTCAGCCCCATGTAGTGTAAAGTCAGGATCGAAACGAGCAGGGAAAGTGGTAGTGTCACCAATGAGATCAGCGTAGTACGTACATTTGCCAGGAACAGGAAAAGCACGATGACAACGAAAATACCTCCTTCAAAGAGTGATTTCTTCACATTGCCGATGGAGCTTTCGATGAAGCGGCTTTGACGGAATATGTCTGTTGAAACTTTTACGTCCGGCGGCAGATTTTTCTGGAGGTCTTTCAGAGATGCTTCCAGTTTGTCCGTCAGTTCCAGTGTGCTGGTAGCCGGTTGCTTGGTAACAGTCATCAGGACGGCAGATTTGCCGCGTTCTGAAGCAGTACCCAGCTTCGGAGCCTTCGGGCCGATAGTTACGTTTGCAATATCTTCCAGCGTGACAGGGAAGTTATTCACTGTCTTTACTACCGCTTTGCCAAGTTGCTCTGTTTTCGAAGTGGAGAGTACGCCACGTACAATATATTCATTTCCGAATTCATAGAGCACACCTCCATTGGCATTTAGGTTCATATCCTGTGTTACAGCCATCACTTCTCCCATCGAGATGCCGTAATGACGCATCCGTTCGGGATCTAGCTGAATCTGATATTCTTTGATATCTCCTCCGAGCACAGCCACTTGTGCCACTCCTCCGGTAGACAGCAGGCGTGGACGGATGGTCCAGTCCGCAATCGTGCGAAGATCGAGCATGGAAGTGGAGTCGGCAGTCAGACCGACGATGAGCATTTCGCCTAAGATAGAAGACTGTGGTCCAAGAGTCGGTTTGCCGACATTGACCGGCAGCGATTCGCTGACCACCGCTAATTTCTCACTAACAATCTGACGAGCGAGATAAATATCCGTTCCCCAATCAAATTCTACCCAAACAACGGAAAATCCGTTAGTAGAGGAAGAGCGGACACGACGCACACCCGTAGCTCCGTTTACGGCAGTTTCAACAGGAAAAGTAACGAGCTGTTCAACTTCTTCCGCAGCCATACCGTTCGCCTCGGTCATGATTACTACCGTAGGTGCATTTAGGTCGGGGAATACGTCTACTTCCGTATGCATGGCGGTGTACGTTCCCGCAATAAGCAGGAGGATGGCCGCGCAAACTACAACCAACCGGTTGTGTAGGGAGTAATGTATAATTTTATTAAGCATGATATTTCATTAATTGAGAGTTATAAATAACTTGATAGATGCGCCGCACAAAAAAACGGTTGCGACGCCTAGTCTCTTTAGTGTTCGTGGCTGTGTGCCGGGATTGCATTGCTTGCGCTTGCCAGTCGAACCTGATAAGCACCCTCGGTCACTACACGGTCGCCAGCCTTTACACCAGTCAGGATTTGAACGCTTTTGCCGTTGTCGGCTCCTATCGTTACTTCCTGTTTTTTATAACCCTCTTCGTCCAGTTGCAGATATATGAAGAATATGCCTTGTTCCTCTGTCAGCGCGGTGCGCGGAAGAGAAATCACGTTTTCCATTGCTGAAGAAAGCAGGAATACCTCCACAAATGAGCCGGGAATCACTTCCCCTTTGTTGTCGAACTCAAAAGTGACAGGCACATAAAAAGAATTGTCTCCGGCAGCTTTTCCGAAAGAGAGAAGTTTACCGTTCAATGCTTTCAACTCGTACACCTGATTATTATAAGGAGTCTGGAAATTGGCGGAACTGATGGTGCGGAGATACGGGTAATACTTTTCCGACACTTCGGCACGGAGGAAAAGACGACGGTTCTGCGTCACGTTTACCAGCGGTTGTCCGATTGTCACATAGTCACCTTCTTTCACGAGAATACTTTTCACATATCCGGCAATAGGAGCCGTAATGCTTTGGCCGATAGCCGAATGATTCTTGGAAAGAGCTTCGTAACTAAGACGGGCGTTTTCGTAACTTTGCTCCGCTTGTGCAAAATCCTTGTCGGATACGATCTTGTTTTTCACAAGCTCCTTCATACGTTCGTATTCCTTCTTGGATACCTCGTAGGCAATGCGGGCACGTTGCACCGGATCACCATCGGCGATATTCTTTGAAGAAATAGTGACTAGCGGAGTGCCGCTGCCGACGCTCATTCCTTCCGTTACTTTTCCACGGAAAGATACCACGCCGGCTACTGTAGCTACGGCAACCGATTCATCCCCTTGAGCAGCCAGCACCTGTCCGCTGGTTTTAATCACTTGCTGGAAAGGTGCAGGTTCAATAACGCTCACCTTTACACCGGCTGCTTCAGCTTTCGCTTTCGGAAGAATGATTTCATCACTGTGGGCTTCGGCAGCTTCGTTGTGTTCATCGGCTGCTTCATGATTGTGTTCTCCGCTACATTCGCCTTCATGGGAATGATCGGGTCCTTCTGCCTCGTGATTATGTCCTTCCGCGGCATGATCGTGTTCATCGTGTGTGTGTGTGACGGTACTATTATTACAGGATCCCAGCACGAATAAGCCCAGGATTCCCACGAAAATAAGTTTTTTCATAATGATATTTTCCTACTAAATTTTACTGTTTTCTTTTTACGCTACAAAGATAAGGTAGCGTAGATGCAACTGATTTGCATTTACGCTTTTACGCAAAAACAGAGTAGGGAGGGGCACGAAGAGAAGTGGTACGATGAGTGTCCGTACCATGCAGAGAGTCTCGGTAAACGTAATAGTTTTTAATCCGTTTCTCTTGCGGTCGTAATAAATGTTCGATGATTACATCCGTGAATAAGGTAGCGATGAATACGTAATCCGGTCCGCTATCCGTATGTATGGATGGAGTGGGAGAGTAGAAACGAGTCATACATTCGCTGCTGCAACATGAGTCGTTTCCCGGGTGATGATGATGCGTGGGACATTGCTGTTCTACAGGCAAGTCCTGCTTCATGCAAATCATTCCGTTGGGGTGATGATGATGGGGAATAACCGCTGCCACCAACATAATAATGTTGATAAAAAACAGCAGAGTTACTATCATTCGTTTCTTCCCTTTCATCCTTTCTTTTAGAGGTTATCCGCTTTTCAGAGCTTCAAAGTGCAAATATACAAATACTTTTATTTCGCCTGTAGCCGATACCCTCTTTTTATTATTTATTATTTCTTTTCCAGTTCTTGCAACGAATCCATTTTCTTCTTTTCGAGGAACTCATAGATACCGCAAAGATGTTCCGTCACCTTTTGATTACCGAACTCATACACCTTGGTAACCAGCCCGTCGAGGAAGTCACGGTCGTGTGAAACGACGATCAGCGTACCATCAAAATCCAGCAATGCCTGTTTCAGAATATCTTTCGTTTTCATGTCCAGATGATTCGTCGGCTCATCTAAAATCAGGAGGTTGACAGGTTCCAGCAATAATTTAATCATAGCCAGACGGGTACGCTCTCCACCCGAAAGCACTTTGACCTTTTTCATCGATTCCTCGGGACCGCCAAACATAAACGCCCCCAGCAAATCACGAATCTTGTTCCGGATATCCCCTTTGGCTACATCGTCAATCGTTTGGAAAACCGTCAGGTTTTCATCCATCAGCGAAGCCTGATTTTGAGCGAAATATCCGATTTGCACATTATGTCCGAGAGTCAATGTACCGTCATGCTCAATCTCCTTCATGATACACTTCACGAGCGTAGACTTACCCTCACCGTTTTTACCAACGAAAGCTACCTTATCACCACGCTCAATCGTCAGATTAGCATTGCGGAATACCACTTTGTCTCCGTATGTCTTTCCAACACCCTCCATGATGACCGGGTAACTGCCCGAACGGGGTGAAGGCGGGAATTTCAGTCGCAATGCAGAAGTATCCTCCTCGTCCACTTCGAGCAATTCCAGCTTCTCCAGCATTTTGACGCGGCTTTGCACCTGCAACGTCTTTGAATAAGTCCCCTTGAACCGTTCGATAAACTCCTTCGTTTCAGCAATAAACTTCTGCTGCTCGTCATAAGCCTTCTGTTGCTGTTCGCGGCGATCCTTGCGCAGCTGCAAATATTGCGAGTAATTTACCTTGTAATCATAGATACGTCCCATCGTCACTTCGATGGTGCGTGTTGTAATATTATCCACGAATTTACGGTCGTGACTAATTACAATGACTGCTTTTCCATTATTAATAAGAAAATCCTCCAGCCATTGAATAGATTCGATATCCAGATGATTCGTCGGCTCATCAAGCAAGAGCACATCCGGTTTCTGCAACAGCAATTTGGCGAGTTCGATACGCATTCGCCATCCACCGCTGAAATCACTCGTCTGGCGTTGGAAATCTCCTCGGGTGAATCCTAATCCAAGCAATGCCTTTTCCACATCCTCTTCATAATTAGTAGCATCGATTGAATAAAACTTCTCGCTCAAGCTGGACACTTCCTCGATCAGCGCCATGTAACTGTCGCTCTCGTAGTCCGTCCGTGTTTCAAGCTCCTTGTTCAACTTTTCGATCTGCGCTTCCATCTCATGAAGATGTGAAAAAGCCTGTGCCGTTTCGTCAAACACTGTTCTTCCGTCTTCCGTCATCAGATGTTGAGGCAGGTATGCTACTACGCAATCTTTGGGTGCGGAAACTTTTCCACGTGTCGGTTGCCGTGCGCCTGCCAAAATCTTCAGCAGCGTACTTTTTCCAGCCCCGTTTTTGCCCATCAGAGCGATGCGGTCTTTTTCATTAATTACGAAAGAAATATCACTAAATAAAGCAGTGCCGCCAAACTCTACGGCTAGTCCGTCAACAGAAATCATACTATTCTTTTAAATTGAGGCGCAAAGATAGCGAAATATATGAATATTTTTTATACCTTGCGGGCTGAAAAGGAAGATAGCTCTAAAAAAAACAGATAAAAAAACAATATATAAGCGATATGGAAAGCGAACAAATGAATGAATTCAGACCTTTAATTTTGGTAGCTGAAGACGATGACAGCAACTTTAAATTAATCAAGGCTATCATAGGCAAAAAGTGTGATATCGAGTGGGCTAAAAATGGCCAGGAAATGGTGGAGTTGTTTCAGCAACACCAGCAAAGAGCCAAAGCAATGCTAATGGATATTAAGATGCCGGTGATGAACGGATTGGAAGCAACGAAGATAATTCGTGAATCCAACACAGAAATTCCTATTATCATGCAGACGGCTTATGCTTTTAGCTCGGATAAGGAAAATGCAATGAATGCAGGAGCAACTGAAGTATTGGTGAAACCTATCACCTTGGGTATTCTCCGCACTACGTTGAGTAAATATTTACCCGATTTGCAGTGGTAAGATTGATTCTTACGAGATTTTTTTAATTTATCAAAAAAGTGCTTAAGCGTTAAAAACGTAAAAGCATGGAAAAGAAGTATGATTGGGTAGAAAAATGGTATAAAGATATGCCGTTATATATTACTCATATTTCTGTTATTATTGGGATATTGATCTGATGGATTTGGACAAAATAAAATAGGCGAACCTCACGGTTGGCCTATTTTTGTTCGTCTCTGTTAATTTGTTAGAGTACAGAAACGACTCTATGTAAAGTCTCTCCTTTGAGAGATTTTAAGTTCATTATTTGTTTCCGCCAGCCCACCATACGGCCTCGCTATATACGTACTGTCCATCACCGAAAGCAGCTTTCACTTCAGGATTTGCCAATACATCGTCTGCTCCATAACCGAAGCGCAATGGGAATTTACTGCTGTTCTGCGGGTTTTTCAGTACAATGAAGTTTTCTCCTGCACCTTTCAGACGGCGGTAGTCATTATAGGCTTCCAGTGATTCGCCGGATGCGCCGAAGAAAGCAAGATACTTTTGTATCATTGTCTCTTGCAGAGGGTTGTCATCGAATAACAGTTCTACTTTATCCGTGAAATAGGCTTCTGCCACATCTGCACCCAAATCGCTGTCACCATCATATATCCAAGTGTCTGCAGCATCTATAATTGAATTTCCCAGATTCTCGAATCCGGCAGTGACTGCATCTTTCAAAGCAGTCTTAGCTTCGCCCAGTCTGCCTCCCAAACGGCACAATGCTTCTGCTTCAAGGAATTTCACTTCGTGATAGCTGATTAAAAGAGTAGGAGCCGACATAGCCCATGATATCATCGACATACCATAATTATTCTGCAACTCTTGCGGAGTTCCGTTAGGAGCCGCTTTGATGCCTGCGATGTCCGTAGCTTGCGTAGCTCCGTATCCATAAGTGATATATCCGGTAGGATCAGGTTCCAGGAACGCTTGCGGTGCTCTGGGGTCATTGCGCTCAACGAACTTTTCAATCAGACTTGCACTAGCTGCTAAACTGTTGCGGCTGTAGCTGAAGGACCAAAGCGGATTCAATTGCGAATCAGCATCGTAAACGGCCAACTTACATTCTTCACTTGCGTTGGCAAATGATTTGCTCACATAAGTAAGAATATTCTGAAGATCTGTAGTCTTGTTGGCACTTTTATTGAGCAGACGCATTGTATAACGTGCTTTTAACGCATAGGCCGTTTTAAGCCACATACTTGCCTGTGTACTGGTGTTTGAACCATAGATCAAGTCTTTAGAACCGACTGCACCGGATAAGCCCGTATCTTTGGCAGTACCGTTATTCAGTAGAGTGATGGCATCATCCAGGTTCTGCATTACTTCCTGATAGATACTTTCCTGTGTATCCATTTTAGGTTGCATATACATCGGTGTACCGTCCGGATTGAGGATACCTGTCTGGCTATACGGTGTGTTTCCAAACACATCGGCTGCCACAGCTCCATTGTAGGCGAGCAGGATTTTAGCAATCGCTTCCGTCACTACGTTTCCTTTTTCCGAAGGATCTTCTTCGCATTTCTTGATAACGATTTTAGCATTTTTGATATTTGAGTACACGTTGATCCATGCATTGTTGTAGGTAGTAGCCGTTGTGGGCTCTCCGCTGCGTACTTCCGCGCGGTAAAGCTGGTTGGATATACCCGTTTCATGTTCTATGTAAACAGAAGAATAGAGCGAGAAATCCCCTCCTACAGTGCTGAATGCAGTACTTACGCCTAAGTCCGTAATTAAGAACTTAGCGGGCGCATCCAACGGATTGTTAGGGTTTTCATTGATTTTATCCATTGCGTCTTCCGTACAAGCAGAAGCAATGGTAGCAGTCAAGAAAGAAACTGCCAGCAATTTTCCTATTGATTTATATTTTTTCATTGTCTTGCAGATTAAAATTTAATGTTGAAACCAAAGCCGAAACTAGCTGTTTGCGGCATTGAATAATCTTCAAATGCTCCTGCCATGTTGTTGTTACCCTGACTGGCTTCCGGATCGAGGTCAGGCAATTGTGCCCAGATCAGAATGTTTCTGGCAAATGCGTTTACAGAAAGTTCAATCGAACGTTTTTGAAGAATTTTGTAGTTGACAGCCACTTCACGCAGTTTGATGAAAGAGTTGTCATATACAGAAGATTCGTCGATGTCGTTCAAACGGCTGTAATATACCTGTTGTGCGTTTGCACCTGTGATGGCGATATCGTTTTTAGTTCCATCAGTTTTGTAGCCGTCAAAGATGATAGTACCATCACGGTTTTCCGTTCTCTTGCTGACACCATAGTAGTCTGCCAGTCCGGTTGTCCTACTATACATCTGACCACCCTGTTTCCAATCGAGCACTGCGCTGATTGTACACTTCCATAAGCGTAATGTGGTGTTGAAGCCCATCAGGAAGTCCGGAGAAACCTTACCGATAACCTGTGCTTCACCAGCGATAGGTAAACCGTTTTCGTCTACCAGACGATTACCATTCGCATCTCTCTTGAAGCCTACACCGTAGATGACAGGGAATTTCTCACCTGCTGAAGCGCGTACCTGCGGAGTAACGTATCCTCCCAGAGAGATATTCTCCACACCCGGTGCCAGTTCATCTACGTAGTTGTCGATCTTCGTCCAGTTGAATGCAAAATCCCAGTTGATATTCTTCGTCCGGATTGGATTGAAGCCAAGAGTGAATTCATGCGTGTTGGTATGAATCTTACCACCGTTGGTGAGCAGTTTGCTAGCACCGGTAGAAGAAGCCAAAGGCACTTCAAAAATCTGGTCTTTAACGTTCTGGCGTGAGTACGTATAACTGAATGTGATTAAGTTATCGAGGAAGTTCACGTCAGCGCCCACTTCATACGAACGTGTATTCTGCGGTTTCAGTTTCGGGTCGAAAATCGTGTAGTACGGAGTATAGGCGGTAGTACCTTTCATCGGGTACATGATTGGAGTTAACGTATAGAATCCACCTCCATACGTAGGAGTAGAGTAGTAGTTTTCAAGGAAATCACCTGCTTGTCCTACTTCCGCATACGATACTCTCAATTTGGCGTGATTAACTATATTGTTTTTCAATGCATCTAATTCCGTCAGGATAAAACCAGCCGAAATAGAAGGATAGAAGAAAGAGCGGTTGTTACGTGGCATATTGGATACATAGTCCTGACGTCCGGTGAGGGTCAGATAAAGCATATTTCTGTAAGAAGCCGATACATTACCGAAGAATCCCACCGTACGGTTTTTCCATGTCTCTTCCTCTGTCTGTTGAGTAGTGGCGTTGTTGATGTGGTTCCATCCCGGGAAGTTGTAGTTCGTACCATATTCATAATACTTCTTTCTGTTGCTTTGGATAATTTCGTTACCCACTACCGCGTTCAGTCCCCAGTCTTCATTGATATGCCAGTCGTAGTTGATGGTCAGCAATGAGTTGTATGTAGCATTTGTCCAGCCGTAGTTCTCGATCTGTCCGCGACCGCCACCGGTGTTGCTACCATATCCGTAGCTGTCTACATAGTGAGTGGTGTAAGCATCCACACCAACCATGTATTTCGCGTTCAACTTGTGGTTCGTTGTGCCGAAATCAGTCTGATAGCTTGCATACACATTTCCGAAGAAGCGGTTGGTATCTTCCGTAAATTTGTTGTTTTCCATCGCCCAGTAAGCGTTGTCAAAGCTACCACGGAAAGAATTCTGTGTGTACGGGTTACCGTCTACGTGACTTGGAATACCGGCCAGATCATAGCTGGGAGGAGCTGCGTAAACCGTTCTCAACAGACCGTTACCGGAAGTCACTGCCTTGTCGATAGAAGTAGTGATATAGTTAGCTGTAAATCCGGAACTCCAGTTGTTAGTCAGTTTCGTGTCAGCACTAACCTTTACATTATATCTGTCCATACCAGTGCTTGAGATAATACCGTCCTGATGTGTATTTCCCAATGAGATAGAGTAGGAGCTTTTGTCGAGCATCTGCGCTACATTCAATGAATTGCTCCAGGTGATTCCTGTGTCGAAGAAGTCTTTTGCATTGTCATATGCCTGTGGAGTAGCCCACGGGTCAAGACCGGCTGCTGCACGCTGGGGAACATAATATTTTCCTTGTTGCTTACCGAACTTCTGCGTGTATTCGTTATCTGTGTTACCTCCATACGTTGCGTCGTTTGGAAGTTCGGAAATCTTAGGTCCCCAAGACGTTCCCGAAGTAGTGCTGAATACTCCACCCGAACCTTGTGCGTATGTTTTCTGGAACTCCGGCAGACGACCGACTACATCGAAGCTGACATTAGAAGAGAAGCTAACCTGCGGTTTGCCTTTTTCCAGTCCTTTACCACTCTTGGTTGTGATGATAATCACACCATTGGAAGCGCGGATACCATAAAGTGCAGATGCAGCCTGTCCTTTCAAAATGTTGATACTTTCAATATCATTAGGGTCGATATCTACCGCACGGTTGGCGAAGTCCGCTCCGCTCACACTACCATTGTTCTGAATGTCTGTGCTAACATCCGGCGTACTGGTCACCGGCATTCCGTCAATAACGTAAAGCGGAGTGTTGTCACCCGAGAAAGAACGTGCACCACGGATAGTGATCTGTGAAGAAGCTCCCGGCATACCACTTGAAGGCTTCACGTCCAAACCGGACACCTTACCTTGCAACGCTCCCGCCAGATTAGAGTTGGCAGCTTGCGTCAGTTGATCCGATTTTACGTCCTGAACGGCGTAACCCAGTGCTTTTTTCTCGCGTGAGATACCCATGGCTGTCACCACAACCTCATCCAGTGCTTTCGCGTCGCTTTTCAAAACAATTTTTATCACTCCCGGTTTGATGGAAACGTCCTGCGAAATCATTCCTACATAAGAAACGCGCAAAGTTTTAGCAGAACTTGGTATGTAGAAGTTTCTGCCTTTATCATTGTTAATAGTTCTTTAACCCTTTTGAAGGTGCAAAATGATAAAAAGATACCGTTTTGGAGGCAATAATGTTCACTTTTCCTTGAAAAGCCTGATTTTGGTGCTATCTTTATGATAGAAATTATCTTTTAAAATATGCTAAATCGGAAAGGTATTATTTTAACCTATCAGTTTTTGAATACTTCTTGCTTTCAAAATGATACTTTTTAGTTAAATACGTAACACTTTTTTCGGTTTGTCATAATTAGTGTTATCTTTGCAACCTGTTAGAGACAAAAAATCTGTTTATAGGTTAAATTTAAGAGAGAATTTATGAAAAGAAAATTGATGTTCTTAATGACCTTCCTTTTTATAGGTATAGGTCTAGTGACAGCGCAAACATCCAGAGTTACCGGTTTGGTTACCTCTGAAGAAGATGGGCAACCTGTCGTAGGTGCTTCAATATTGGTGAATGGCACTACCCTTGGTACTATCACTGATATTGACGGTAAGTTTACAATCACGAATGTACCAAGTTCTGCTAAGACTTATTGATTTTTCTTTCCTCCTTTCCTTCTGCTTTTTTTCTCCTATCTTGTTGTTTTTCAATGTTTTTGTTTCGAATTTTAAAATTAATCTAATCTTCCGGTCTCTATTATTGAAACTTCCTCTATCAATTCTTATTAATTTAGTGTTCTTTGCTTCTCATTGATTTTGAGAAGGTGATTAATATTCTACCCAAATTTTTAATGAATTTCCCAGTGTTTTTCTTTATCTAGGCGTTTTAATATTTGTGTTTTGGAGGTATGAGTTAAATGTTACAATCTAATAGTGATTGAAATTATGAGTGATAGTAAAGAAGAATGCAAAACACTGCAATGATTAGTTGTCTGACACCCGGGTCTCATGATGCCTGACACCCGGGTGTTAGCATACGTGCCTGTTGCACAACTTTATTTTTTAGTTATACTCTAATGGG
>NZ_QSUR01000012.1:64912-175332 GCF_003439055.1 Bacteroides sp. OM05-10AA | reverse complement strand
GGTGAAATAAAAAAGAGATTACCACCAAATTTGACGAAGAACCTTTTGAATGACTATTATTCTATATCGGAAAGTTCAAAAAAGTCTATACGTCTTTTTTTAGGGCGATTCGTCGAATAATTTTTCTGGTAATGAAAATGTAGCTTATCTTTTAATACTCCTCCTCGTAAAGCGATATAAGATAAAATAATGGAAAGAAGTTTGGGTAAACAAATGTCTTATGAGGAGTTTGCCGTATTTGATTTGCAGAATAAATCACAAACGCGCAGTGCTAAATCAACTGTAGGACCAAGTAAGCCATTCACACGTCCTCACTTTGTAAATAGAATGTTAGATAAGTAAAGCAGATGTATTCCATTCTGGCTTAGATACCAATTACGTTAAGTACAGTATTTTTCTAATCTTTTCCCGGTTGCCCACAATCCAAACGAGATCTCCTAATTGGAAAGTTGTGTCTTTATCCAGGGGAATCAGTTCGTCATTTCGTTCAATAGCTACAACAATACTGTCATGCTTCTCTCCTAAATGAGACTGAGCGATGGTCTGATTTAAAAAGCGGAATTCTTCGTCTACCGTGAAAGAGTGGAGAGTTATCTTTTTATCCACTGCATCCATATCTGATGTATTTTTTACATCTTCTATTCTATTTCTGAATTCCTGTAATTGCGTATCTGTACCAACTACTGTCAATTTATCCTGCGGATAGATGTGTTCAGAGCTTTTCGGTATATATATGTTCAGATCGCCACGAGTGATTGCGACGACATTTACTCCAAAATTTTGCCTGAATGAAAGTTCTCCTAAAGACTTGCCGATGTAATCGGAATAAGGCGATACGAGGATAGATGTCAAATCAAGGTCTTTATCATTGAATTCGCTATTGAAACTTGTTTTTAGCGGGTGCCGTTTTTTAGCTACCTCTTCCCGTCGGTTAAGATTGGCAAGGAATCTTGTTTCCAATCGTGAATATTGCGTGAGGTCTTCCCTAAGAATAAGAATCAATGCTACCACGGCTATGGCAATAATCACACTTATTCCCCAGTTTAGTTTAAAGTAGCTGATGACTACACTAGTGATAAAGAAAAGAGCAACAGATACACGTCCCAGGACCAGGGAAACCAGGCGTCCGTGATTGTAATTCTCGTCTCTCCATAGCTTCAGGAATAATTCCGAAGAGTTGTATTTGTTGGAGATGAGCGCCCATAAAAAAGGAGTCATAAGTAGAAGAGTACCTAGACACATCACCAGGTTGATCCATACAGTGACAGGAGCAAACATTTCGCTGATGGCGGGATAAATGATTTGTATCGACAGCAGCCAAATAGCAGTGAGCAGTACGCTATAGATAACAACTCTCCCAATCATGTTTTTTAGTAATTTCTTCCAGTCACTATCGTGGTTCATGGTCTTCTTGCCGGAAGCATAACGATCTAATGTCTTCTGTACTTTAGTAGGCAATATTTTGTAAAGCCATTCGGCAAAAGGATTGGCTAAACGGATAAAGTAAGGAGTCGTGAAAGTGGTGATGACAGATACAGCCACAATGATAGGTGAAATAAACGGATCAAGCACTTTGAGCGAAACACCCAGTCCGGCAATGATGAAAGCAAACTCTCCGATTTGTGCCAGGCTGAATCCGGATTTGATGGAAGTATTCAGTGGTTCTCCGGATAAGAGTACGCCAAACGAAGAGAAAATGGCTTTGCCGATAATGGTAACCAGTGTAATGATGATGACAGGCCAGGCGTATTCTACCAATACAGCCGGATTCACCAGCATACCGACCGAAACGAAAAAGATAGCTCCGAAGAGGTCTTTTACCGGTTGTATGATATGTTCGATGTGTTCGGCCTCGATAGTTTCGGCAAGGATAGATCCCATGATAAATGCTCCTAGTGCTGTTGAAAACCCTGTATAAGTAGCCAATACTACCATTCCCAGACAAAGACCGAGAGAAACAATCAGAAGAGTCTCGTTATTCATCAACTTCTTTGCTTTTTTGAGAAAAGCCGGAATAACGAAGATACCTATGAGAAACCACAAGATTAAAAAGAAAACGACCTTGAGCACACTTATCAGCAAATCTTCACCCACAAAGTCCTGACTCACTGCCATTGTGGAAAGAAGCACCATCATTAAGATAGCAATCAGGTCTTCCACTACCAGAGTACCGAATACGATACCGGTAAAACGTTGGTTACGCAATTCCAGATCATTGAAGGCTTTGATAATGATTGTAGTGGATGACATAGACAACATTCCCCCCAGGAAAATGGAATTCATGGTGCCCCATCCTAATAATTGTCCCACCAAATACCCAATGAGTAACATGCTGATTACTTCGGTGATAGCCGTAATAAAAGCTGTGGAACCTACATTCATGAGCTTCTTAAAACTAAACTCCAGTCCGAGTGCAAAGAGCAGGAATATAACACCTATTTCTGCCCATATATTGATATTCTCAATATCTCCTACTGTAGGGAAAATATTAATATAAGGACCTGCCAGCAATCCGGCAATAATGTAACCTAAGACTAAAGGCTGTTTTAGCCATTTGAACAACAAGGTTATAATACTGGCCGATATTAATATCAGCGCAAGGTCGGCAATCAAAGTTGGCAAGTGTGACATTAGGTGTGGGTTTATTTATTATAACATTCCTGATAGATAATATGTTTCCATCTATAAAAAGATGGAAACAATATAATAAATAGCTGCAGCTAAGAGTCCACTGACTGGAATTGTAAGAATCCAGGCAGTCATGAGGCTTTTGGTTACTCCCCAACGAACGGCAGAGAGGCGTTTAGTTGCACCTACTCCGATAATCGCTCCTGTGATAGTATGTGTGGTACTAACGGGGATTTTCAACATTTCCGTAATGTAGAGAGTGAAAGCACCTGCTGTTTCGGCAATCACTCCTTCCAGTGGGGTTACCTTGGTAATTTTTGTTCCCATTGTTTTCACTATCTTCCAGCCACCGGACATCGTACCGAGTGAAATTGCTGTGAAGCACGAAAAAGCAACCCAGTCGGGAAGGTCATTGATGCTGTTGATACCCATGCCCAATCCCATTGAATGGCCGGCTATCATGGCAGCGGCAATAATACCCATTACTTTCTGTGAATCGTTCAAGCCATGTCCGACGCTGAAGAGGGCGGAGGATACGAGTTGTAACCTCTTGAACCATTGCTCGGCTGTGTGGGGATGTGCGCGTCGGCAGATGTAGAGGACAAACAGGGTGAAACCGAAAGCAATGACCATTCCGATAAAAGGAGCCAGAAAGATAAAGGCTGCAATTTTAAGAATGATGTTAAGCTGAATTGCTTCAAATCCGTTTGCCATAATGGCAGCTCCTGCAAAACCTCCGATAAGGGTGTGTGAGGAAGAAGACGGAATCCCTTTCCACCAGGTAACCAGATTCCAGGTGATAGCCGCTATAACTCCTGCTAATATAATGGGCAGGGTGATATATTGCTCTACCACAGTCTTGGATACTGTATTGGCGATACCGAATCCACCTATTATATATTTGGCAATGAAAAAGGCTACGAAGTTGAAGAAAGCAGCCCATATTACAGCTTGAAAGGGAGTAAGCACCCTGGTAGATACGATGGTAGCTATTGAGTTTGCTGCATCGTGAAAGCCGTTGATATAATCGAATATCAGAGCCAGAATGATGATAGTCACTAATAATTCCATGTGTTCCGGCTTGCTTTATGCGTACTTTACAATCAGGTTTTTGAGAATCTTACCTACATGCTCTGCAGCATCGGTCGTTTTTTCCAGTTCATGCATGATCTCCTTTATTTTGATAAGTTCAATGCAATCTTTTTCCTCTTCGAAAAGTTTGGTGATAAAGAATTCGTATACATCATCCGCCTGGTTCTCGATTTCATGCAGTTTGGAGCAGTATTCACGGAGAAGAGTTGGTTTCTTACGGAATGTTTCGAGTTCGTCCATGGCTTTGCATATATAGATCGCTTCCTCCTGAATCAAACGGCTCAACTCTTTGCCATTCTCTGAAATAGGACGGGGATTGTAAATAGAGATTCGTTTGGCACAACTGTTTATTCCGTCAATGACGTCATCCATGCAGGAAGCTAAGTCATGAATATCTTCGCGGTCGAAAGGAGTGATAAAGGTAGTACCTAATTCATCGAAAATCAGGTGTGTCAGTCTATCGCCTTCCCGTTCCAGGTCTTTGATTTTTTTGTAGTAGTCCGAACGTTCTGTAGGTGAGTCATGTTGCAAGCTTTCTATTAAAACAACTGATGCTTCGCAGAGCACTTCTGATAGCTGTTTCAGTAAAGGGAAAAATTTGGGCTCCTTAGGAGTAAACCGGCTAAAAAAAGAATTTTTCATAAGTGTAAAAACTTTAAATTGTTTTTTCTTCTCTATTTATATTAGTAACAAATGAATACAGATTATAGTTTGCTGTTTTTAAGATTTTAGTTTGGCACGTACTACCTCTATAATGGCAGGCAATACAGAGATAAATATGATGGCTACAATCAGTAACTTCAGGTTTTCCTGCACAAACGGAAGGTCGCCGAAGAAATAACCAGCATAACAGAATACGGCAACCCAGAGTGCACCACCAACTAAATTATACATCATAAAATAGTAGTAATTCATCTTTCCCATTCCTGCTACGAAAGGTGCAAATGTGCGTACTATCGGGACAAATCTGGCTAGAATAATTGTTTTCCCACCATACTTTTTATAGAACTCGTGTGTTTTCTCCAGATAACTTTGTTTGAATATCCTGGAGTTGGGATTATTAAACAGCTTTCGACCGAAGAAATGTCCTATCATGTAATTGCAGGAATCGCCTAATACGGCAGCGGCAAATAAGATAATGACAAGTATATGCACGCTGATGGGCATATCTGGTAATGCTGAAATGGCTCCTGCAACGAAGAGTAAAGAATCACCGGGAAGAAAAGGAGTGACCACTAATCCGGTTTCACAGAAGATGATAAAAAACAAGATGGCGTATGTCCAGGCATGATAATCACGCACAATCATCACCATATATTGATCGATATGAAGTATAAAATCCAATAAAAAGTCCATTTTATATACTTTGGTTATTATTGTAATGAAAGAATGTTATAGGCTTCCAGACCATAGTGAATTCTTTTTTCACTCAAATGGTGGATGCAAACAGAAAGTGGGGCATAAAAGACTTGAATTGTCCTATGCCGAAAAAAGATATAAAATGGCTAAATGAGTATGTGTCCTAATGAATAGATATGATATCTATCGGAATATTTAAAAAGATTGGTATAATATGAAAAACCTGTCCATTGATTTTGAGGAAGTTGAATCTTTAGCGAGCTTAGTATGCGGATAGTGACAGAAGGAATATTGAATCTTAGTATTTTTAAGGGAGAGAGGTGGCGGAAGGAAAATGGATTTAAAACGCCGTTATCGTTATTGTAATTTTGCTTTCCGGCGTATTCTTTTGTCTTGACTAATTTCTGTTCTTGATCCAGTTGTATAATGCTAGCTTTAGAGGTATATGAATTGGAATAGGTTTGTATGCCGTTACTACCGGCTTCTAACCGGTATGCCTCTTGTGCTTCGTCGGAAATCAGATGGAATCCCCAACACAGAAATACGCCTAATAGTATACAAAATATGTACTTCATCATAACGGCCGCAAAGGTAGAAACTATTTTTATATGAAATACATATTCACAAGCATAATTAACAATTATATCAGTGATTACCGGGAATTATTCTTTGAAGTTGCTTATCGTAAATTTCATCGGAGTATATGTCATCCCATTGGTACATTGTTTCCCGGCAATTTTATCGAAGCCCAGACTTTGATAAAAAGGAATAGCGTATGTGGATGAATTAACCGTCATTTCATTTACCGGGCAATGCTTGATTGCAAAATTGAATAATTGTTTGCCGATGCCTTTACGGTGGTGTTCTTTTCCGATGAAGAACAGGGATAGATGCTTCCCTTCATTCTTCGTTCCCATAATGCCTACTAGATTTTCATTGTCAAAAGCCCCGTAAATCACTAATTCATTCATAAGTTGCTCACTAAAGATAAAACTTTTGAATGAATTCAAACCTTCTTCATCGAAGTCTTCCGCTCCACATTGTATATATACTTCCAATGCTAATGAGGTAGCCCGGTCATATTCGGTCTTGTCTAATTTGCGTATCATGGCGATTGCTTTTATCATTAATCTGCCGGGAAATTTACTATTAATTCCCGGATATAACATTGGAATATGATTTCTTTTTCTTTTTTTTGTAAAAGCTGTAGGGTATTTCCAGTCTGAGCGCTCTTAATAAATAGAAACGTAATTTATTTACCTTTAAAAAGCATCAGTATGAAGAATGTAGAAAAACACTTGGTTGGATGGCTGTCAGTTTGTTTGCTGCTTTGTAGCTTTCCTGTGTGGGCGCAAGGAGATGCCGGAGATTATCTAACAATCGTTGGTATGGTGAAAGACAAGCAAAATAAAAAAGCTCTGGAGAACGTAAATGTATCTGTGCATGGCAGTAATATCGGCACTGTGACGAATGCGGAAGGAGAATTTGCTTTGAAAATCAAAAAAACAGAAGCGCCGCGCGAACTGGAGATTTCACATATAGGTTATGTAAATAATCATATCTCTCTGGAGAAAGAAACACCCTCTAAGTTGACGGTTTGGCTGACACCTCATGCCAACCTGCTGAATGAAGTGGTGGTGTTTGCTGAAAATCCACGTATGATTGTAGAGAAGGCAATTAGTAAGATTCCTCTAAATTATAGTGATAAGCGTGATATGCTGACGGGATTTTATCGGGAGACTGTACAGAAAGGTCGTCGGTATATTGGTATATCGGAGGCTGTGATCGATGTGTCCAAAACTGCCTACACTAATAGAAATACTAATTATGACAAAGTAAGGGTGGTGAAGGGACGTCGCCTGCTTAGCCAGAAAGCGAGTGATACATTAGCTGTCAAGGTTGTTGGCGGCCCTAACTTGAGCATCACTTTGGATGTTGTGAAGAACAAGGGAGCATTACTCGATATGGAAGAATTGAATAATTATGAGTTCTGGATGGCGGAATCCATGCTTATAGATAACCGTATGCAGTATGTTATTAATTTCCGCCCCAAGGTAATCCTTATGTATGCTCTCTTGTATGGCAAATTATATATCGATCGTGAACGCTTGTCATTTACCCGTATAGAGATGAGTCTGGACATGCAGGATAAATCGAAGGCAACCACTGCCATTTTATATAAAAAGCCTCTCGGTTTAAGATTCAAGCCGCAAGAGCTGTCCTACCTGGTCACTTATAAAGATGTGGATGGAAAAACTTATCTGAATTACATTAGCAACACAATCCGTTTCAAATGTGACTGGAAGAAGAAACTGTTTTCCACAAGCTATACAGTAGCTTCCGAAATGGTCGTGACCGACAAGAGAGAAGGAATGTTGGAGACTATTCCCAACAAAGAAGCCTTCAGCTTGAATCAAATATTCTATGATAAAGTAGACGAATATTGGAGTCCGGACTTTTGGGGAAACTACAATATCATCGAACCTACGGAATCTTTGGAGCACGCAGTGGATAAATTAAAAAAGCAATCGAATTGAAACAGGGATAGTTTTCTTATATTTGAAGTCAATCATAAAGAAAAGCAAGTATGCTGGATGAACTGCTCATACTAAAAAAGATAAAGGGAGGTGACATAAAAGCGTTTGAGGAACTCTTTCGCCGTTACTATTTTCCTCTTTGCTGTTATGCGGCAGGCATTACCGGGCAAATGGAAGTGGCTGAAGAGATTGTGGAGGAACTTTTTTATGTACTTTGGAAAGAAAGGGAGCGCTTACAGATCTTTCAGTCCGTTAAAAGTTACTTGTATAGAGCGACTCGTAATCAATCTTTGCAGTATTGCGAACACGAGGAAGTTCGGAACAGATACCGTGAAACTGTATTGACTACTTCCAACCCAGAGCAGTCAACAGATCCTCATCAACAGATGGAGTATGAGGAATTGGAGAGATTCATAAATGGAACCCTTGAAAAGCTGCCGGTTCGCAGACGGAGGATTTTCGAGATGCATCGTCTGGAAGGGCGGAAATATGTCGAGATAGCGACGCAGCTTTCGCTTTCTGTTAAGACAGTAGAGGCTGAAATGACAAAAGCCCTCCGGACATTACGAGAAGAAGTAGAAATTTATATTCACATGAAGTGATGAAAACAGATATTTATAAAATAAAGACAGATCAGGCGTGGAATCGATTGTATAATCGCTTGGACAATGACCGTTTACTTGCGAAAGTGGATGAAGGCCACCATACACGCAAATATTCACAATGGATCAGGTACGGAGCAGTTGCCGCCGTTTTGATAGGCGTCATTTGGGGAACTTTGTATTGGGTGACCGGTTCTGATAAAGAACTGGCACAGCATCTTCTTACACAGGAAAATCAAGGTGTTTCCACTTTGGCAACGACTCTCGAAGACGGTTCTGTCGTACTCTTGGCAAAAGAAACTTCCCTGTTATATCCGAAACATTTTATTGCTGATAAACGGGAAGTGAGTCTACAGGGAAATGCGTTCTTTGACGTAGCAAAGAAGCAGGGACAACCCTTTTGGATTGACACGGAGCAAGCTAAGATTGAAGTGCTAGGTACTGCTTTTAGTGTGCAAAGTGATGAAAATGCTCCGTTCCGTTTATCCGTACAAAGAGGGATAGTGAAGGTTACTCTAAAAAAAGGAAATCAGGAGTGTTATGTAAAAGCGGGGGAAATGGTAGTAGTGCGATCACAACGATTAGTCGTTTTGGATACAGATAAGGAGAATGAAGAGTGGGGGAGCTTCTTTAAGCATATACGATTTAAAGATGAATCGTTAGCGAACATTCTGAAAGTCATGAATTTGAATTCGGATAGTTTGCAAATACAAGTTGTCTCACCGGCATTGGAGGAACGTCGGCTGACTGTCGAATTCTCTGACGAATCTTCTGAAGTTATAGCTAATCTGATAGCTAATGCGCTCAGTCTGCAATGTATCCGGCAAGGAGATATTCTTTTATTATCGGAATAGAACTCATTAAAGTTGGGAAAAATGAAACAGTCTTATCATTATCTGTCCGTTCTGCTGATACTCTTCTTCTTCGTCGATATGATGAGAGCGGATGGAAGTGATGTGCTGGAACGTATAGTCAGACTTCCCAAGATAAAAGGTACTGTTTATTCATTGTTGAGTGATGTCTCTCAACAGTCGGGATATATGTTTATTTATGATAGTAAAGTCATTGATAATGATGCAGTAGTGAAGATAAAGGGAGGCGAACGTTCCATTCGTCAGGCAGTGTATGACATCGTAGGAAATACCAGTCTGGAGTTTCAAGTGATGGGCACTCACATCCTGATTACTCTCCCTTCGGAGAAAAAGGTACGTGTGCAACAAGATTTTGTTCCGGAACAGATAACAAACTTTGTCATTATCGGTACTTTGCTGGATAAGGAGACAGGAATACCTATCTCTTCTGCTACTGTTGGAGTGCGAGGAACATCTATTGGCAGTATAACGAATCAGAATGGAGATTTTAAACTGTCTTTACCCGATTCTTTGAAAAATGATTCGATTACTTTTTCTCATATAGGTTATCTTTCACAGGACATAGAGTTTGCTTTGCTGATTGGACGGCACAATATACTTAGTCTCGAACCTAAAGTTGTCCCTTTGCAGGAAGTGGTGATTCGTCGAAGTGATCCAAAGAAACTTTTGCGTGAAATGATTGAGCGGCGGAATAAGAATTATTCGCATACTCCGGTATATCTGACTACTTTTTATCGTGAAGGAGTTCAGTTGAAAAACAAATTTCAAAACTTGTCGGAAGCTGTGTTTAAGGTTTATAAGACATCCTCATATTCTTCTGTACCGGATCAGGTGAAGCTGTTGAAGATGAGTCGGCTAAGTAATGTAGAAGCAAAAGACAGCTTGCTTGTAAAAGTAAAATCCGGAATTCAGGCTTGTATCCAGATGGATATCATCAAAGATATGCCCGAGTTCCTGACTCCTAGTGTAGAGAAGGGTATTTATGACTATACTTCAGAAGGAGTAACATTTTTAGAGGACCGATTTGTAAATGTGGTGCATTTTGAGCAGAAAAAGGGAATCAGCGAACCTCTTTTTTGTGGAGAGCTATTTCTTGATTCCGAGACAAGTGCTCTATTGCAAGCCCGTCTGGAAGTTCATCCTGTATATGTGAAGAATGCGGCAGGTATGTTTGTCGAAAGGCGTACGCGTAACGTGCGAATGATTCCTCAAAAGGTGGTATATACTATTTCTTATAAACCGTGGCAAGGGACTTATTACATACACCATATCCGTGGAGATCTTCATTTCAAAGTGAAACGGGCAAAAATGCTGTTCGGCAGCCGGGATCTTCATATCTGGTTTGAGATGATTACTTGTAAGGTGGATACCGAACAAGTGGTCGTATTTCCCCGTACAGACAGATTGCCCACCCGTACCATCTTCTCTGACACCTATTTCAAATATGATGAGAACTTTTGGAAGGACTTCAACGTGATCCCATTGGAAGAGGAAATCAGTAAACTGATAGAAAAGATCTCTTTGAAGATAGAAGAAATAGGTGATTGATTTGTTTTGTCATTCAATGAGATTGCTGTACCTTTGCATCCGGTTTAAAAGATTGTATGTTATGGAATTACCAAAAGATCCGATGATGTTGTTCAGCGTCATCAATATGAAGTTACGTGATTGTTATTCTTCACTTGACGAACTTTGTGAAGATATGAATGTGGACAAGGATGAATTAGTGAATCAGTTGAAAGCCGTGGGCTTTGAATATAGTGTGGAACACAATAAGTTCTGGTAATGTATTGGTTCTATTTATCTTAAAAATATAAGAAAAGCCTCTATAGATAATAAATCGATAGAGGCTTTTCTTATATTACAGGTATTGTGTGAAAACTACTTAGTATCTACGTCTATCGCCCAATAGGCATTGGCATTAGTGGAGCCGACGCCTTGTCCGTTTCGTGCACCAAACATCTGTATACGTAGTAGTCTGGCTTTTATATTCTTTGGAAATATGAATGTTTCATAATCAGATTTACTACTGCCTACTCCCGGCATAACTTGCATACCCATAATGTGTCCACGACCTAAATTGTCGGATTGCCATGATGAATTTTTGACCTTCTTCCAGGTATAGCCATCATTTGAAATTTCAAAATCAAAATAATATTGTCTTCTGATTTGTGTGTTTCTACCATAGCCGAGTGATACCTTTTCTATTTCAACCGGGGTATCTCCCAGATAAAATTGTACGTATGGAGAACCTGATTGACTCCATAGAGTTTTGTAATTGCCATCAGTCAGTTTATCCAATTGCTTACTGCTTCCATTGGATGAAATTTTTTCTTTTGATACAAATCCATAAGCAATCGTATAGACGCTTGTTATCTTTCCATCTTTAGTGACTGTAAAAGTAATACCTCTACTATTTTCATCTTTTTGTATACTAGTTCCTTTTTCTCCTTTAGCTGTCACTTGAGGTAATGCCTTGTAATCTAAAGCGATGGGGATAGTATAGTTCAACACTTCTTTTTTGAATGTTTCAAGTTTTACCCCATTGATACTGATTTCACTTAAATAAGCAAACATGTCATTGAAACTGCCGGACTCATCTTTGTAGGCTGGAATGTTGGATGAATTTGTATTGTCGACGGCTTGTTGTCCCATTCTGTCCTTTAGCTGTTGCAGGTATAAGCTGCCTGGATTCATCTTTTTACCAACACTGTATTCGTATGCTTTAAAGTTAGGAACGTTGCCCGGATCTACTTCCGCCATGATAAACGGTAGACGATCATTCGCATCTGATTGTCCGAACAAATAGTTGGCTGCCAGCTGGTTCTGGCTGATGATGAACTTGCCTTCATTGTTATACAAGGTGTAGTTTGCTCCCGACCAGCCATGAGCCGTTCCGTTATTCCAACGGTTTTGCACATAGATACGTCCTTTGATATTATCGAATAATCCGCCAGTTGACCATCGGAGATGTGGCTCGTTTGCATCGAACTGATAATCACTCCGATCGTTATAAAATACGTTTGGTCCCATCACTTGTCCCATGATAATAAAACCGTGGCGAGTATATCGGGCATAGTTGCGCTGATTTAGAATGAGTGACCCACCGGAGTTCGTGAAACTATACCGGCGCTCTCCACCTGTACCGCTGACAGGTTCGAGGCAATTGACATCCTGTACGGTTACCCATCTGGCTCCGTCTGATATATTAACTGCCACGTCGATGTGGTAATTGGTGATTCTTCTTACCCATATATTTTCAGCATTGCCGATACGTACTGCTACTTGTGCATGATATTCATCATCATATGATTTGTAATTGATTCCGAAGGCAGAGTTTTCTGCGGTAGTTGATTTATCGAAGCGGGAAAGAATTTGAATGTTTTCAATACCTGCATTTTGTACTCTGTTGTCGGATGTAAAACGGGTAACGGTTGATATGCCATATTTCATACTCAATGGATCGACAATGGGTTCTACCAATGTAATCGTATTGGTTTGAGAATTGACAGAGAGAATGGTGCGTTCCTGATAAACATCCATATAAGAACTCTCTAGTTTCCCATTCACTGCCCATTGATTTGCAGAAGGTACGGATGGAGCGTCTGTAATGACATCCATTTTTAAATCTTGTGCCCATGATGCGTTAATAATTCGGTTGACACGTATATTATCTCCTGCTTTTAATCCCTCAACAGTTTGCAATCTGATAGTACGTGTACCTGAAGGAACATATTGATCTGCTATTTCTATTGTCTTTTCAGTGTTGATATTTCCACCGGCAAAATTGAATACGGCAACATTTTTATTGTATGAGTCGGCTACCCATGTAGCTACTACTTTGGTAATATTCTTTTCTGCTTTTTCCGATTGTCCATAATCAAACCAATTATTGGGACTAAGCGGTTTGGAATGAGGTTTTATATTTTCGTGTCCATCACCTTCTCCTTTAATGATAATGCCACTTTTGTCTATTCTGATAGACTGGCTGACGCGGAATGTTCCTGCTTTTAGCAAGATAGCTCCTCTAAATCCGTTTTTGTCTGGTTGAAGGCGTCCTAACATATTGATAGCATTTTGAATACGTTCCGTATCATCTGTATTCTGGTCAGCGGAAGGTTCCAGGATGACACGAACAGGGACGTTCGGAATTTCCACACCACCACCTTTGTAACCTACATTGGAGTAATCTATTACTGTATTTCCTCTGTAATCCGGTGTATAGACAAGCCGACCTTCCTGCATATAAATAGCAGGGTAGGGGTTTTCATAGGTATATGAGGAAATATCTTCTTTTATGGAAGTAAAGTAATATGAGTCATAAATGGTTTTATCGCTGGTTATGGCAAATTCCATATGATATGTTCCCAATGCATCGGCTACCTTATCAATGTCAATTTTGTAAGTATCTCCTTTCTTTATATGAATCGGTTTTGAAGTATATATTACTTTACCGTCAGGAGCCATCAGAGTTCCTGTTACAGAAATATCCTTTTGTGCTATAATATGATAAGATGGCACATGAGTTCCTTGTAGAATAACTGCCGGTCGTCCCACCATTATATTCATTTTGTCATAATCGGGCTTTATTCTGGCTGCATCAAAAGTGGGATAAGATGGTTGCGGGAGTGCGCCATCAGCTAATTGTTTTTGGAACACAAATAGATTGTAAATCTCAATAAAACGGTTGGCCAGTTTGCCACTTACCATCACATACCTTGCTTTTATCACTTCTGGGAATGAGTGAATGAAAACTTTGTTTCCATTGGCATCAGGCAGTTCATCTACATTTTGCGAATGTATGATTGTCCATCCTTTAGGAGCACTATATCCGTTCAACCCATCAGAACCGCTTTCCTTAGCATTAGAAAGTTTATTCCATTTATTTAAGTCATTTGTATAGGCAATCTGATAAACTCCATCTATTAATCGTTTCTTTAGATTAGCAACAGAAGTTCCCCAAGCCACTCCGATGGAATGAATGTCTTTTTCTTCTCCCAAGTCTAATGCCAGCCAAAAAGTCTCTTTTCCTTCACTGTTTGCTTGCGAGCCATCTACTTGATAACCACTTCCTGATGTTCCTGTAGAGTTGCCGTCGAAAGCTTTTTCGACCGTACAGTTCTTGCGGTAAGTACTGACCTTAATCTTTTGCGGATCAGGATTAAGAGCAAGATTAATCAGTTCGTATCTTTTGACATTGATGGAATAAGTTTCTTTTGTTTTACCATTACTTATGATTAACAGATCTTTATTCTGTATCTCTTCTATATCCGTTCTGGGAACTCCATTCGAATCTGTTACTCTCATAGATAGCCCTTGAGAGATATTGATTTGCTCATTCAGTTGATAAGGACTGGTATTCGTTAATAGAGTAAGAGTCTTCGTCTTATCATTGAATTCCAGAATATTAGGATGCGAATCTTTTAAAACAAAAGACAAACCACCCCCGCTTTGGAGGTTGGTTTGTACCATTGTTCTTTCGGGAGGAGCCATTTTTACACCGAGTGGCTTCTCTTTACTTATTTCTTTGAAAGATTTAGTATCTTCCATTGCTTGCTTTAACTTTTTGATAAACTCAATCGTTTCTTCGTAAGGAGGGGTTTTTAAAGAAGTCGGGGAACCGGCATCCTTGCTAATCCACAATAACTCTATGGGAATGTATCCTCTATATGGGCTTTTACGAATATCTCTTATCAAACGGTTTAAGTCCATTAACTCCTGCGTTTCTGCTCCTGCCGGTTTTTTCTTTATCTGAAAATTGTTGGAGTAAGGAAGTATTAGGGCAATGTCTCTGTACCAATCGTACTTGGTAGCATCAGTGTTTAGAAAATCACGATAGAACCCTGTATCATTTACAATACCGACATTGTCACAATCGATCCATTTTAATAATTGTATTACCTGGTTTGCGGTAGCGAGCATGTCTCCGTGATTTTGTACGCCGATACGTACGTCCGGGTAATTCTTTTGGGCGTACATGGCAACCTCACGGATATGTGGCGCTATTCGTTCCCTTGCAATTTTCTCCCATCCTTCACGACGAATATCTGCCGGAGGCGGACCAGCGAAAATGCGTAGTACGGGAGCTCCCATTTCGTGAGCAATTTTAATCCAGTATTTAATTCTTTCAACATCCATTTTTCGACGTGCCTCATTAGGATCGGCAAAGTTGTTTTGAATGCCTGTACCACTAATGGCTATGTTTAATTCAGAACAGAGATTCTTAATGTTCCTTGCGTATTTGATTATTTCAGTGTCCGGTCGGGTAGGCATTGCTGTATTGCTATATCCCAGAATATAGTAACAGGTGACATCTACTGCATCAAAACCAACCTTTGCTGCCCATTTAATAGCATCCAGTGTACTTAACTGCGGAGCTACTGTGGAGTTGTTCATCCAAGCGTTGATGTTTGTATTAAATGTATACATATTCAAGCTCAGTTTATAATCTCCCGAGTAATAATCTCCCGAGTAATCTTTATCTGTACGGTCAAAATGTGGCAGAAGTTGATCGCGTAATGGGTCGTAAACCGAATCATTGTATTCAGCAGCCTGTTGAATGGCAGGTAATTTATCTCCATTATCGGCAACGAAGTTGAAAGCACTCCAGTCTACAGACCCACAGTTTTCCACTTTCATGAATTCGTCATATACTTTGCGACTCGGTATATGAATGATCATTTTGGTTACTCGCTCGAACCAAAGTCCTTCTTTTCCTTCGGGTCTTTTTAAAGTTGGAGGAGCATTGAGATATAGTTCTGATAAATTAGTACAGTAATAGAACATTCGTGGATCAGCATGTTTCAGTTTAGGGAATCTTGCAACTCTTAGCTGACTGTTGTTTGAACCTTTTAGCTGTGCGAATGCTTGTACACCTGTCTTTTCTACATTTGGAAAATCAATAATTTCGAGTTTCTCACAACCACTGAAAGCTTTAAGTCCTATTTCTTTTGCCAGAGTTGCCTTTACTCTTTTTAGATTGGGCATCCCGTCAAAAGCTCCTTTGGGGATGATACCATTAGTGAAATTGGCTGTTCCTTCAATCGTTAGCTCTTCCAGTCCAGTTAAACTTTTCTTTATGAACTTGCAATCATCCGGGGTTAATTCTCCGGCTTGGATAATTAATGTTCTTAGTTGGCTGTAATTGTTTCCAAATTTAGCGTTTATTTTGGATTGCAATTTTCCACCCGACAAAGATTTGTCGGTAAGAACTAATTTGTCTGATGTGGACTTTATTGTTTCAGTTATAAAGTCCGGAATGCTAAATGTCTTGTTGACATAAGCAGCTGATAATGCTACCGCGAATAACAATGCAAGTGCAGAGCCGATTATTTTTTTCTTCATTATGTTGTGAAATTAGTTATTTATTTTCAAAATGCAAGCGCCTTTACTCTTCATAGCCAATTAAATAAAATTCTGCCATTTCTGTTGTTGAACTGCTTTGTGTGTTCCAGCTTGTTATTTCAACTTTTATATATCGGTAGGTATGAGCTGTGCTTCCTTTTAAATCTATTTCTCCGGAATCAGAACCGGCTGTGTCGGAGTTGGGTATTGAAACATTTTCTTTAATCACTTCCCAAGCTCCACTATCAGAGTCTTTTCCATATATTGTAACAGCTGTAACGCATGCTCGTGAGTTTTTACCTTCAGGTTGGATAACTCTGAATGAAAGGAATTCATTTTGGCTATTTCTGTCAATTACAAAATATGAATTATTTGTATCATCTAGCGGTCTATTTCCTTTTCCGGGTTTATCGAATTTGATTGTTGATGTTACATCTCCGTCAACTACCCTATTTCTCACAATCTCTGCAGTTTCGTCTCCTGACAGGGTTAAGTATTCGTAGGACTCTGTTACTACCCAGTTTTCTCTATTTAGTGTTACAGGTACTTTGATCGGAATGTCTTTGACTTCAAGTGCTGCGAATATTGTGATAATCGGATTTTCCGAGCTTGTTATCGTGATTGTCGCTGTTCCTGGCGCAAGTGCTTTAATGATACCAAATTCATCTATTTCTGCAACCTCTTCTTTATCTATCGAATAGGTAACATTGGGGTTTGTCGCATCTTCGGGGGTAACAATCACATGCTCTGATAAATTGAATGTTTGTCCGGGGCTCTCAATGACAATACCATTCTTTATGTCTTCAGAAAGAGTGATGTTTTCTACAGAAACTTTTCCTGCTACTACATTTACGGTAAATGCAAACCCTAATTTGGAATTATGTGAAGGAATCACATTGATTGTTGTTTCACCTACTTTAATGGCAGTGATGACGCCTTCTTCGCTGACTGTTGCTATAGCCTCGTTTGATGATTTGTATTGGAAGGTGTATTCTTCTTTGTCTATAGCACCCTCGGGGTATAAGTTCAGTCGAATTGTGAAACTGGTATTTCGTTCGAGGTTGAGAGTGCTTCCTTGTATATCATCAGCTTTAATCCATATTACTTTATCATCTTCTTTAGAAGAATCCGCAGGATCTTCATTACAACTTATTAAAGTTGCAATGCAAACAAAAAATAGAAAATTTAATAAATAAGTTGTCTTCCTCATGGCTATAACTCTTATAATGATTATAATACCAAAAGGCTTAATGAATGGTTTTTATAATAGGAGTAATGCAACAACACTGCGACTGTGTATTACTGTGTATTATATTCAGGCACTGCAAAGATATGGATAAATATTTAAAAGCCAAATCTTTCGGATCTTTTTTTATTTCTTCTTATTCTTTTTATAACTTGTATGCTTGAATTGATTCTTGCTGTCTTATGTACTGCTATATTTATTGTGTGTTGTGTTCGTGCACATATTTGTTTAAAGAAAAATATATTTATTTAGTTTGTTGATATATAGTATGTTATACTGTTTGTTTCTGCGCTTTAATTAATCTGGTGAAAAAAAATAATAGCAAAAACATAGTTGGTTTCAAATAAAATCATATATTTGCAACACAAATACACAACTTTTGCTTTTGTTTGTGTGTGTTCGTGCACACTATTCAGGCGTAATCAAGAGATTGTAACTTAAAAATGCAGCCAGAGGGCTTAATGATGGTTAGTGATTCGAAGGTGAGAGTTTTGGATTTGTATAGGAAATGAATATTTTATTAAAACATTAAGAATCTTTATTTAATGGAAAACAGGCTAATACACTTATGGAAAACAGATTGTCTGCTGATTCGATTGCTGTGTGTGGCAATTTTGATATCATGGGCGAATGTGGAGGCTGGTGCTCAACAGAAAAAGGTGGAGCGGGCTATAAAAGGGGTTGTTTTGGATAGTGACACGAATGAACCTCTGATTGGAGTGAATATAACATACAAGGAAATAAAGACAGGAACTATAACGGACGTTGATGGAAATTTTTCTTTGCCTATAGATAAGCAGAGAAAAGTGTATAATCTCGTCTTTTCTTACATTGGATATCAAACAAAGGAAATAGCTTGTGCGGGAAATGAACCATTGATTGTGAAACTGTCTCAGCAGGCTCAAGCGTTGGATCAGGTTGTTGTGGTTGGTTACGGCGTTCAGAAAAAAAGTGATGTAACGGGGTCGGTAGCTACGGTTTCTAAAGATCGTATTGAAAATACTATAACTACGGATATCTCCCAATTGTTGCAAGGTGCGGTTCCTGGATTGAATGTGATGTCGCAGGCTGCAGGAGCGGATCCGGGCAGTGGAACTGTTATGCTGGTTCGTGGCCGAAATTCTATTAGTGCTAATAATGAGCCATTGATAATATTGGATGGTGCACCTTATTACGGGAGCCTTTCTGAGATTGGAACTAATGAAATAGAGAGTATTAATGTGTTGAAAGATGCTTCTTCGGCTGCTATATATGGTGCACGTGCGGCAGCGGGGGTTATTTTGATTGAAACAAAGAAGGGAGTTAAGGGGAAGATTAAGGTTTCCTTTGATGGCTTTTATGGAATACAGAAGGTTGCCAATTATCCGGATTTGATGAATGGTGAACAATATCTGAATTATAAAAATGGATGGGCAAATGATGATGCTAATGATGAAGATGCTGCGTTGACTGATTTTGAAAAGGCAGTTTATCAGAGTGGTTCTTATAAGGATTGGTCGTGGAAAGATTTGATTGTGAAAACTGGTCATACCAAGAATTTTAAATTGGGTGTTTCCGGTGGTGGAGATTATACACGTTTTAATTTTAATGCTTCCTATTTGGGTACGGATGGTATTGTGATAAATGATGAATACAAACGGTTGAATACCAGGCTGAATGTCACGACGGATATTAACAAATGGATTCGTATGGGGAATAGTGTTGGTTGGACTTATATTGACAGGAGTGGTGCTAAGCCACCTTTTGTGGATGTATTTAATAAATCTCCGCTTGCAAAACCATTCAATGATGATGGAACAGTTAACATAAATCCAACGGGTGAGGATACTAAAATCAATCCTTTGGAATGTTATTTATATGATGATTTGAATATAAATTATGCTCTCACAGCTACTAACTATCTGGAGATTAAGATTCCGGGCGTGAAAGGGCTTTCGTATAAATTGAATACGAATGTTCAATATGGCGCTGGAAAACAATATTGGTATCGGGGTTCTAATACGAAGAAGAGCGGTGCTTTTGGTGGAGAGGGAGAAATGGCTAATACCATGAAATATTCTTATTTGGTAGAAAATATTGTGAGTTATCAACATACGTTTGCTCAAAAGCATGAATTGTTTCTAACCGGACTTTTTAGCTTTGAGGAGAGTCATAAAGAAGGGACGGCAATTACAGCTAAGGGATTCAGCGGAGATGATCGTTCTTATTATGGTATTCATGATGCTCAGGAGGTTAAGGTGGAACCGTTTGTGAATGATAAAACCCGTTTGCATTCATATATGGCCCGTGTTAACTATGCGTATGATAGTCGTTATTTATTTACGGCTACTGTAAGACGAGATGCGTCTTCTACATTGGGGCAATATAAACATTGGGGTACATTTCCTTCTATGGCTTTGGGATGGAATATTCATAATGAGAAATTTTATGCTCCCATAAAAGAGGTTATGAGTACTTTAAAACTTCGGTTGTCGGTTGGTAAGAATGGGCAAAGCGGATTGTCGCCTTACTCTACTCTCCCTATTATGTCGGATAATGGATATACGAATGGAAGTTCTCCTCTTCCTGGTTATATTCCCGGCACTATTGGTTCTCCTAATTTGGGTTGGGAAGTCATGACTTCCTATAATGTAGGGTTAGACTTTGGTTTTTTGCGTTCCAGAATTACCGGTGAATTTAATCTTTATAAAAATATGAATAAGGATTTGCTCTTGAAGCGTACGATATCTTCTGTACATGGTATTAGTGAGGTCATGCAGAATATTGGTAGAACGGAAAATCGCGGAGTGGAGTTGTCTTTAAGTTCGAATAATATTACGTTGAAAAATTTTTCCTGGCATACAGGGCTTAGTTTGGCGTGGAATGATAATAAAATAAAGGAACTGTATGGGGATGGTTTATCGGATATTACTAATAAATGATTTATAGGACATCCGGTATTAAGTAATTTTGATTATAAAATTATTGGAACCTGGCAATTAGGTGAAGAGGAAGAGGCTGCTAAATATGGTGCTAAGTCTGGTTATGCGAAGTATGAAGATCTTAATAAGAATGGTGAGATAGATCCGGATGATCGACAAATATTGGGTTCTTCTGAGCCGGACTTTACTTGGAGTCTGTCGAATACGCTGAAATACAAAGATTTCTCTTTGTTTGTATTGCTGTATGGAGTTACAGGGGCAACTAAGGCTAATCCATTTAGAGATAAGACCTATTTGATTAATCATAATTTCTGGACTGTGGATAATCCTACTAATGAATATTGGAGTACAGAGAAAAATGCAAATAAGTATATTGCAAATAAATCTATAAGCCCTAGTAGTTATGAGAATGCAGACTTTATGAGGATTAAGGATATAACACTGACTTATACGCTTCCAACACGTATTGTGACTAAAATGGGGTTGAGTAAATTGGCGGTCTATTTTACTGGAAAGAATCTGTTGACGGTGACGGGATGGGAAGGTATGGATCCGGAATTTGATAGTCAACGTGCAATTCCGGTTAGTCGTGAGTATTCATTTGGTATTAATCTGGCATTTTAAATACTGGCAATATGAAAAAAGGAAAATATACCCTATTTGGGGGAATGATTGTTGTGTTAGGATTTTCTTCTTGTCAAAATGATCTTTTGAATGAAGAGCCAAAACATTTGTATACGGCGGACCGACTTTATACGAGTCTGGAAGGGTACGAGAATGGTTTGAACGGGCTGTATGCGGAGGTAAGAAAAGAGTTTGAAGGAATGAGTTATACGGCCAATTTTGGTACGGTTGATTTGCGTAATGTGCTGTTCACTATTGGTACGGATAATATGGCGACAGGAGGAAATAAAGGAAATGTACATAGGATGTTGAATAGTTGGGGAGTAGCAAATCACCCTTCTTACAAAGATTTTGATAAGTATTTTTTGTGGTTCTATGAAACGATAAATGCAGCTAATGCTATTTTGGACAGGGCTCCCTATTCTGATATTGATTGGGATGATAAAAGTGGTAACAGCCAATATTATAGAGTGATGGCTGAAGCTAAGTTGTTCAGGGCGTGGGCATATAGGCATTTGAGTTATTTATGGGGGCCAGTTCCAATTGTTACTACGGAATCTACTGATGCTATTCGTACGGATTTTGTACGGGAGCCAGTTGAGAAAGTACGCCGTTTTATTATTGAAGATTTGGAGTTTGCGGCAGAATACTTACCGTGGACCCCTTCTCGGACAGGTACAATGACAAAAGGGGTGGCGATGACCTATTTGGCGGAGATGTATTTGGCGCTTGGCGATGCGGAAACTGCATACAAATGGGCAAATAAATGTATTACAGAAGGTCCATATGCTATTCAGAGGAGTAAGCATAGTACGGATAAGTCTGTTTTTATGGGTATGTTTCAACCTGAAAATATAAATAGTTCTAATCCGGAAATTTTGTGGGAGTTGAAGTGGGCAAGAGGAATTGTTGGCGGTGGTGAGAATATTATGCGTCATGAATCTACGTTGCGTTATGGAAACACAAAATGGAAAGGTGCGGATGGGTTAACACTGGGTTATACAGAGGAGCGCGGTGGACGTGGATGGCATCGGATGAGTATATTGAAAAATACGTTATTGTTATATTACAGTTCAAGTAAAGACGCGAATCCTGCTAACGGGCAGATTGATGAACGTGGAAATGAATATGCAATTGGTCAATACTTTGTACTGACGGATGCCGATAAACTGACGGATAGTAATGGTAATGATATTATGAATACTGCGGAAGGACGTCCGTGGAAAATAGGAGATAAACTTTGGATTGGAGCGTCGAAAGATGCATCAATTAAAACGACAAGTGGTGGATATGACTATAATAACTTGAGTGATACTAAGGTTACGTCTAATAATCATCCATATCCATTGAAATTTGCTTTTTGTGATGTTGGGTATCCGGAGAATACGGAATCTCATTTTTCTCAAATTTATATGCGGTTGGCGGAGACGTTGTTGTTAAGGGCGGAGGCTTCTATTAGATTAGGTGATTTGGTATCGGCGGTTAGTGATATAAATGAGTTGAGGGATAGGGCTAATGCAAAAGCAGTTACTGTAGCGGATTTGGGGTCTTCTTTGGAAGAACGGTTGAATTTTATATTGGATGAGCGTAGTAGAGAACTGTTATTGGAAGAACATCGCAGATATACATTGCTTCGTATGGGAGGTAAGGATTTTATGTATCCTCGAATTAAGGCGTATAATCCTGTTGATGGAACAAACTTTGCTTTAAGAGATACTATCTTCCCGATACCGCAAACTGTTATTGATGCTAATCGTACTTTGTATATGCCGCAAAATCCGGGTTATACATCAGCGAGTGAATGATAGAATTATGAGACTTGGTTTTAAATAAATTATGTATTAAAAAATTAGAAAAATGATGAGAAGTATTATTTTGGCGTTGTGCCTATTGTTTGCATCTTCTGCATGTGTATTTACATTTGCACAGAAGACAAAAAGTGCTGAAGAAAAGGCGCAGAAAATGGTAGAGAAGTTGGATGCTTTATTGGGGCTAACTCAAGAACAAAAGGATAAAATTCTGGTGATATACTCGAAGCCTAAAGATCAACGTGGTAAGGTGGATGCTCAGCTGAAAGAAATTTTGACGGTGGAGCAGTATAAAAAATATCAGGATAATAAAGCTGTAGAAAAAGCGAAGAAAGGTGAAGGGAAAACAGGAGATAAACAAGAGAAGAAAGGTGGTAATAAGAGTAAAGAAAAGACTAAATGATGCTTTTTTTGAAGATTGAGTTTAAATTTCATAGAGAAGAGCTTTCTTGGGCTTTATATAGATGGAAAGCTTTGGTGTTTTAGAGGTTTTGGATAAGGTGTGGGTTGTGTTAATTCACACCTTATTCATATTTTCTTGTTTCAAATGATTTCTGGGGGAAGAATAAATAAGGCTGGAGATTAAGAAAAGGTAGTCAACTATTAGTAGGTTGTTACAGAAAGAGGAAAAAGTAAGGAATCCCTCCCTTTGTCTGCTTTCAAAGGGGGAACTGGGAATAGAGAAAACTCGGAACAAGTCAGCCTGATGTAGAAATTATCAATAACAAGGTTAGCTGCAGATAGGGGTAGTTATCTTTCAAGTCAACCCAGAGTAGAGATAAGAAATAAACTAGTCAACCATTAGCAGGAAAGTATATAGTAGAATTATTCTCACTACAATGAGAATAAATTCTTATCGTAATGAGAACTTTTTCTCATCATGGTGAGAATCTTTTCTCATAACGGTGAGAATGGTTGAGAAGTTTTAGTGATCGTAAATGATTGCGTAATTGTGAATTGCGGGAATGCTAAAGTCCCGTAATTGCATTATTATCGTTGTGTATTGAAAAATAAAGTTGCCGCGCTGGATTCTTTATATAAATCAGCATTCTCTTTTACGATAATATCCATTGGCATGTAGTTGTTGTTTTGCACACTTTTTCCAAAAACTAAATATTGTATAAGTGTTTCTACTGCCATGTAGGCTTGTTGTCCGGCTCTTTGTTCTACGAGAAAATCAAGATAACCTTCGTCCAGTGCTTTTGCATTTTTTTCCGTTAAGTCTATTCCGACAAATTTAACATCGCGGATTTTATGTCTTTTGAAATAATTAGTGATAACATGTGCTCTGGAGTTGAATATGACCGCTCCTTTAATATTATGGTTTGTGATAAAATAGTCTTTCAGTAAATCTTCATTTTTTTCGTTATCCTGTGCTGAATAATTAACGCGACACAATTTATTCTGTAACTTATGTTCTGCATAGTAGGCCATAAATCCTGCTTTTCTTAGGATAGTGGTATTGGCGCTTTCATCTCCAACTCGTATGGCTTGAAAAAGAGCGATATCTGCGTCTTTAGGAGTAATCTGGGTGATTAATTTCGCAATGAGATATCCGCATGTGTATGGGTTGGCTGTGTAAAACGCCAACGGGCTGGCTCCTTCTACTGTGGAGTCAACAAATATATATGGAATATTCATGTCTGAAAGTTGGTTGGCCAGGTAGATTGTCTCATCTCTGAAGGTAGGGCCGATAATTACGGCATCTGGTTCGTGCTGAATAACTTGCTCAAAAGAGGTTCTGCATGAAAAAAGGTCGAAATGGTTGTAATAACAGAATTCGCATTGAATATCTATTGCAGAATAGGTTTCTAAAGCTGCATTAATTCCTTTTTCGGCAAAAGACCAATATTCTCCTGCGCTGGATTTAGGAATGGCAATAACGAATTTGTAACTTTTCCGAAGAGAAATGGCAGAAACATGAATGTTGGGCGTGTAATTCATTTTTTGCAAGGCTTCTTCTATCCTAATTCGCTTATCTTCGGTGACATTACCTCGATTGTGCAAAACACGGTCAACTGTTCCGGCTGAAACTCCTGCTAAATCAGCAATATCTTTAATTCTAATTTTCTTTGCCATATGAATTACTCTCTTCTTTAAAACTTTTTTAATACTGCAAAGATAACTATTATAAGGTAATAGTAAAATATAAAATGGAAAAAATACATAGTTTTTTATCGATATTGTTTGTGTTTCAAAAAAAAAACTAAATATATTTGTGGACGTACACAGATTTGGATGTGATATATTTAAAAACAATAAAAAGAGATACGATGGAAAAAAAGATTTTAAAAGCAGGGTTTGTTGGTTCTGGATTTGCAGCACGCTTCCATTACAACGCGTTACAACATGTGTTTAGTGCAAAAGTAGAAATTGCTGGTGTATTCTCTGTGGCCAGAGAAGAAGCAGAGCAATTTGCCACTCATGGAAATATGGTGATTTTTGATACACTTGAAGAATTGATTGATGCTTCTGATGTTATTCATGTGTGTACTCCACCGGTGACACATGAAGAAATTGTAGTCGCTGCATTAGCCAAGAATAAGAATGTGATTGTAGAAAAACCATTCACGGGTTATTTTGGCGATGGTACAGAGGATTTTAGCGGGGAAAATTTTTCGCGTGAAGAAGGACTTCAGAAAACAGTAGAAAGTATCAAAAGAATGTTGGATGCTGAAAAAAATAGTACTGGGCGGATTATGTATGCTGAAAACTGGGTGTATGCTCCTCCCGTACAAAAGGAACGTGAGATAATTGAAAAATCAAAAGCGCAGATTTTGTGGATGAATGGGGAACAATCTCATTCGGGTTCACATTCTTTGGCTTATGGTGAATGGAAATTTTCCGGTGGCGGTTCTTTGATAGGAAAAGGTTGTCATCCGTTGACTGCTGTTATTTATTTCAAACATGTGGAAGGAAGAACCCGGTTTGGCGAACCTATACGTCCGAAAACAGTTTCTGCCCGCGTGCATTCCATTACCCGTTTACCTAATTTCGATGATCAGGGATATTTGAAAACTCATTATAAAGATGTGGAAGATTTCGCAATTGTCCATATTGTATTTGAGGATGGTACGATTGCCGATGTTATAGCAAATGAACTAAGTTTGGGTGGTACTAATAATTGGATTCGTGTCAATGCAAACAATCATCGTACATTGTGTAATATGAGTCATAACAATACTATGGAAACATACACTCCCGATGAGAAATATTTTGATGACATTTACGTAGTGGAAAAGACAGAGACAAAACAGGGATGGTCGCAAATATCTCCGGACGAAGGCTGGTTTTTGGGGTATCAACACGAATTAAATGCGTTTTATAATGCTGCTGCTTATGGAACACCGATAGAAAGTAATAGCAAGTTGGCTGCGGATACTATGTCTACACTATATGCAAGTTATGTTTCAGCAGAGAAAAATGGTGCTGAAGTCGAAATATCTATTCTTTAATAATATAAACCATGGAAGATAATAAACGTATATACGAATCGATGTCGAGTGATGAAATTTCTGCTGCCTATAATTCTCTGGAAGGGAAGTCAGAATTGGTGAAGAAAGAAGTAGCGGAATTGCGTGGATTAAAAAATGAGGGCTTTTGGAAACGTACTAAATGGTATTTTTCAAAATCGGGTCCAGGGTGGATGCAAAGCGCTATGACTCTTGGAGGAGGTAGTGCCATGGCTTCTTTGTTTTCAGGCGCACATGCACAATACCAGTTATTGTGGGTACAACCTGTTGCTATGGGAATTGGGGTTATTATGCTATCGGCTTTGGCTCATCAGACCATGTGCAGGGGAGAACGCCCTTTCTATGCAATGAAGAAATATGTGAGTCCGGTTATTGCGTGGGCATGGGCTTTGTGTACGATCGTTGCGACCATGATCTGGCATTTTCCACAATATTCTCTAGCTTCAGGAATGACTCTTGATTTGATACAGGCATTCGGAGGGTTCCAACTGGAAGATGGTTCAGCAGGACAAACTGCTGCGTTACTGGGAATTGCGGCGATAGTTTTGTGTGTGGCATGCCGTATTGTATGGAATTATAATAAAGGAAGTAAAGGAATCAAGGTTTTTGAGAATATAATCAAGAGTATTGTTTGGTTTATTATTCTTTCATTTTTGATAGTCGTTGTAGTTTGCAGTTTCAGTGGCAATGGAATAGACTGGTCTGCTGTGGGAAGAGGATTTTTACCTTTTTCTATGGAAGGTGGATTTCATTTAAATATTCCAGGAGATACACAAGGCATTCAGATTTTTATAGCATCGTTGAGTGCAGCTGTCGGTATCAATATGACTTTTTTATTTGGATATTCTTTCCTGAAAAAAGGTTGGACAAAAGAGTATTCCGGATTGGCAAAGTTTGATTTGATAACAGGAATGTTGATTCCATACACCATTGCAACCTCTTTGATGATAATAGCTGCAGGAGCTACGATCACTCTGGCGCCGGGTGAAACCTCTATTTCACCGATTAAAGCTGCGAGTATGTTGGAAGCAGCCGGTCTTCCGGCATTAGTATCCCGTTTGATTTTTGGTTTGGGGATTATTGGTATGTCTCTGAATGCTATAATAATTCATATGGTAGTTTGTGGTTTTGCAATTTGCGAGATATTTAAATTACCCGAAACTGGCTGGAAGTACAAATTGGCTACATTAGTTCCCGTACCGGGATTTTTGGGTGCTATACTTTGGAGTAAAATGGGTACATGGATTGCTATTCCTACATCAGCCATTGCATTGATTTTATTGCCTGTGGCATATATCGGCTTTTTCTTATTGAATAATAGTGAAAAGTACATGCGTTCCGATATGCCTCGTGGTGGCAGACGTTTTTGGTGGAATACTGGTATGATTATAGCTATTTCTATAACATTGATCAGTGTCGTTTATTATTTAGTGAAAGTTGCACCTACATATTTTACAAAACTCTAATACTATGGTTCAGTTAAGTGGATTTGCAGACGAAGTTTATGTGAACTTTAAGCAGCAATTGGATTTTTTTCATTCGGTGGGACTCAAGTATATTGAATTGCGCTTTTTAGATGGAATCAATATATTGGATATTTCGAAGGAAAAGTTGACAGAGGTTAGACAGATGTTATCGGATAGTGGCATTGGCGTTAGCGCCATTGCCTCACCGATTGGCAAGTATGGTTTGGATCAGCCTTTCTCTCCCCATTTTGATAAGTTTAAGCATGCTGTCGATGTTGCTTCATTTTTAGATACTGAGTTGATTCGGGTCTTTAGTTATTATGCACCCGAGAGAGAAGATGTAAACCGGTATCGGGATGAAGTGATGGAGCGTATGACAGCAAAGGCTGAATATTTAAGAGGTGGCGGAGTGAATATGGTACATGAAAATGAATCTCATATTTACGGATACTGTGCGCAAAACTGTGTCGATATTGCATCTACTGTTAATTCTGAACATCTGTCTCTTGCGTACGACCCGGCCAATTTTGTATGGGGAAGTGACATTGTGAACAATGTGGAGGTATGTTGGCCATTGATGAAGCCGTATACTACTCATATACATATTAAAGATTGGAAATTGGGCAGTAAAGACATTGGTAGTCTTCCGGGTGAGGGAGATGGACAGATCGAACAGTTGATAAAGGAATTGTCCCTTATGAAATATGCAGGTTTTGTGACTTTAGAACCTCATATGAGTTCTGGAGGACAATTTGGTGGAGAGACAAAGCCGGAACAGCTGAAAGCTGCATTGGAAAATGTAAAAGCCTTTTGTAATAAATATAATATAGTATGCGTATAGAGACAGATGCTAAGATAGAACGGAGAATTGAGAATATTCCGGCTCGAAAAAAAATAGTTCCACGGTTCGATTTACAAAAAGATTATAAGGTAGATCAACCACAGGTAGAAGTAGGACTGAATGCATTTTCATTTAATGATGAGTTGATAGACTATGCAAAAGGATTAGGTGGCGGATTATCTGTTTTTGATCTAATCGATTTTTGTGCTTTGCACAATATTAAAGCACTAGACTTAACGGCTTATTATTTAATCGGTTATCCGGATGTTCCTGCTGATAACTATCTATTTGAAATTAAAAGATATGCTCGCAAACGTAATATTCATTTATCCGGAACTGGTGTTTGGAATGATTTTGCAGATCCGGATCCACAAAGAAGAAAATATTATGTCCAGTTGATAAAAAACTGGATTGAAGCTTCGTCCAAAATGGGAATTGAAGTTATCCGAGTATTTTCGGGAGTTCCACCGGAAGGATATACGGAAGAAAAACGTCCAGAAATTGTAAGGCAAATAGTCGAATGTTTGAAAGAATGTGCTGTTCATGCTGGTAAATATGGGATTATGATAGGTTTACAGCACCATGCGGATATGCTAAAGACTGCTGATGAGACTATTGAGATGATAAAAAAGATAGATTCTCCATGGGTAGCTGTAATTCTTGATACAGGTAATTTAATTAGTGAGGATCCTTATGCTGATATGGATAAATTGATACCTTATGTAATTAGTTGGCAGTTGAAGGAGAGTGTGTTTGGGTGGAACTTATCTGTGAGAACTGATTTGAAAAAAATTATGCAAATTATACGCAAACATAATTATCGTGGTTATTTGCCGGTAGAAACATTGAATACCGGAATTTGTAAGTATGATCCTTATGAACAGGTTCCCCGATTTATTAATGAGGTAAGGCAGGCTATTGCTTCTGCTTTTTGAAAAGAAGTGCTGTGCGTTGGGTTGTCGGATTGGGCTTTCTTGTAGATAATAACAGATATGGAAAATTTATTTAAAAAAGGAATAATAGGTAATCGGATTATTCAAAACAGGTGGGTTTCCCAGCCCATGGAAGGTAATTCCAGCGGGCCGGGAGGAACTGTATCAGAGCTTACAATAGATAAGTATAAAAAGCTGGCAACAGGTGGATGGGGAGTTATTATTGTAGAAGCAGTATCTGTGACTTCAGGCTCATTGGCGAGAAAAAATGCTTTGGTGATGAATTATAGAAACTTAGATGGATTCAAAAAGCTTGTTGACCAGATAAAGGCTATAAATCCGGATGTGACTCTCTTATTTCAAATTACTCATTCCGGCTCTATTAGTAATCCTGTTTTTTCGGAGCAGGTATCTATCTCTCCGCTTTCGGAAGGGAGGTTACTTAGCTCTGATGAAATAGAGCAGATTAAAGATGATTTTATAACTTGTTCGTTGCTATCGGAAGAAGCTGGTGCGGATGGGATTGATTATAAATGTTGTCATGGCTATTTGGGTGCCGAAATATTGCGTCCGGCAAATGTTCGTACAGATAAATGGGGAGGATCTTGGGAAAATCGCACGCGTTTCCTTCGCGAAGGTATAGAAGAGATTATAGCCCGGCGCAAAACTTCTAATTTTATATTAGGCAGTCGCATTTCCGTATATGAGGGACTGAAAGGATGTTGTGGAACCTCCGCTCCGAATGAGTTGGTTGAAGACTTAACAGAATCACTTCGACTTGTTCGTTTGATGGATTCGTTGCATATGGATTATGTGAATGTATCCGCAGGCATTCCTGCAAAAACTCCGAATTTAACTCGTCCTGTTCAAAATGCTGAATTAATGTATTTGAATCATTTGCGTTATACTAAAGAAGTGAAGAACATCTTGAAAAATTCTCCAATGAAAGTAATAGGTTCTGCCTATTCTATCTTGCGCGAACGTGCTTTTTCTGTAGCAGATGAAATGTTGGAGAAGCACTACACAGATTTTATCGGTTGGGGAAGACAAACGCTGGCTGATCCTTTGACACCTCGGAAACTACAAAATGGGGAAAAGGTAAACTTCTGTATGGCTTGTTCAGGGTGTTCAAAAATGATGCTGAAACAGATAAATGTAGGATGTATTATATTTAATGAATACTATAAAAAATATTGGAAAGAAAATCTTTAGTAATGCCAGTGGAAATACTAAATAAATAATTGTAATGTCATGATAAAAAAAAGATTATTGCTGATTGCTACTCTACTTATACTGTCAATAGGCTGCATTTTTGCACAAGGTAGACGTCAATCTAATAAAACAGTCAATACAAACAGGCCAACAGGTGCGCCTATCGAACATTTTAAGAAATTTGATACATCTGCTCCTTATGTGAAAGTTGCTTTGAATGCATATTCATTTACTAAGAATTTAAATGATTATATTAAAGGGCGTTCGAATGATCCTATGACACTTTTTGATTTAATTGATTTTTGTGCAGTTAATAAGATCGATGCCTTGGATGCTACAGGATATTTCTTTGTCGGTTACCCTGATGTACCGACAGATAAATATATTTATGAAGTGAAGAAATATGCTTTTTGTAAAGGAGTTGATATTTCGGGTACAGGAATAATGAATAACTTTGCTAATCCAGATGCAACGGCTCGTGCAAAAGACGTACAGCGTGTAAAAGATTGGATTGATGTCGCAGCAAAACTGGGCGCTCCTGTCCTTCGGATATTTTCAGGACCTGTGCCTAAGGGGTACGAAGATAGATGGGATGAAGTTGTTTCTTGGATGATTCCTTGTTTCAAGGAAGTGGCAAAGTATGGAGAGAGTAAAGGTGTGATGGTGGGTGTGCAAAATCATGGAGACATGATGGCTACCGGAGAACAAACTGTAAAAGTATTGAAGGCAGTAAAGCACCCTTGGTTTGGTTTGATCCTTGATACTGGCTATTTCCATACGGAAGATCCATACCGGGATATGGAGATGTGTCTGGATTATGCTATTAATTGGCAGATAAAGGAGAGTGCTTTGGGGAGGGAAAGTATGCAGCCTCTTGATTTGAAAAAAGTCATGAAGATGATTCGTAAAGTTGGCTATCGCGGTTATCTGCCTGTTGAAACGTTGTCTGTGCCGGGACGTCCATATGAACCATTTAAGCTGGTTCCGGAATTTGTTGGAAAAGTTCGTAAAGTTATTGAAGAAGAATTTGCAAATTGATAATATTATGAAGAAAAGTAGATTAATTGTATTGTTATGTGCTTTGTTAGGAATATGTGGAACGGTAAAAGTTGAAGGACAGACACCGCAGCGTCCATCTATTACTGGAGTAGCCCATGCCGCTTTTTTTACGAAAGATTTGGAACATACCCGTAATTATTTAAAAAATTTCTTGGGATATGATGAAACGATAACTCTAAAGAATGCGGAAGGTAAAGTTTCATTATCTGTTTTTAAGATTAATGAAAGACAATTTATAGAAGTTTTCCCCGAACGCAAGGAAAAATCTAACCGTATGTATCATTTTGCTGTAGAAACGACTGATGCGGAAGCAATGAGGATTTATTTGAAATCGAAAGGGTATAAAGTCCCCGATCATACTCCGAAAGGTAGAACAGGTAATCTGAATTATTTTGTAACAGATCCGAATGGTACAATATGTGAAATCGTTCAATATGGTACAGACGGGATGATGGCAGCTAAAAAAGGTAAAGATTTATCAGAAAATAGAATTTCACCCCGTATGAGTCATGTTGGTTTTATGGTGGCTGATGTCGATAAAGCTATCGAATTCTACTGTGGTGTATTAGGTTTTAAAGAAGTTTGGCGGGGAGGTAGTGATCCGGATAAAGTCAAATGGGTGCATCTTCGAGTACCCGAAGGAGATGAGACGATTGAACTGATGCTTTATGATAAAGAACCTACTTGGGAACGTATGGGCTCTATGAACCATATCTGTTTGGAAGTGAAAGATATATATGCTGCTGAAGCCACATTAGCAGGTAGAGTACAGCCGAAGGGGGTGCGTGCACCAACTCCGCCTAAAGCCGGTTTTAACAAAAAGCGTCAGATTAATTATTACTTGATTGATGATACGCGGATAGAAATAATGGAAGAACAGCCTTTTGATGGGATTCCCGCTCCATCTTCCAAAGGCAAATTGATGAAATATATTCCTATGGATAAATAAGGAGTTATAAAAGAATGATATATCTTTGATGATGTCCAAACGAGAAAGGATCATTTTAATGTATACATTATAAAAATAAGTCATGAGAAAAGTTTTATTATTTATATTTTTATTTACTGCGATGTTTTCTGCATTGAAGGCAGAAGAAGGTAAATGGATTAACCTATTTGATGGAAAAACATTAAATGGGTGGAGAGTATTAGGAGGTAAGGCTACATTTAGAGTAGAGAAAGGGGTGATTGTTGGAACCACTTCGACCGGTGGCGAGAATTATAATACATTTCTTTGTACAGAAAAGGAATATGGTAATTTCAATTTAGAATTTGAATTTTTGGTCGATGAGGGTTTGAATAGTGGAGTACAGTTTAGAGGTTTGTTTTCTGATGGTTTGGTACGTGGATATCAATTTGAAATAGATCCGGATAAGACTACTAAGTATACGGCACGACCTTTTAATCAGGACGTAAAGGGGCAAATAATACCTTCGGGAAAAGAACCAAGAAGTTGGACAGGAGGAGTTTATGACGAGAAGCGTAGAGGCTGGCTGAATGATTTGACAGAGAATCCTGAAGCACGCGCTGCTTTCAGACCGAATAGTTGGAATAAAGGACGGATCGAAGCCCATAAGGATGGAATACGGACTTATATAAATGGAGTACTCGCATCTTCATTGGTTGACTATATGACGCCAAATGGTTTTATTGGTTTACAAGTACATTGGCTGAAAGATTATAAGAAGATGGAAGTGCGTTTCAGGAATATACGTATTCAGGATTTGGGATTGAACCCAGTGGGAACAGGAGAAACTTTAGATAGGTTTATCGGTGAGTGGAAAGATGATCGAACCAATTATTTAGCCCAGTCTTATATAGACAAGACTACAAAAGAATATAAATTGAATATTTCCAAAATACCTTATGCAAATGCTGAACCTTTCGTTGTATTAACAGGAACTGTTAGTGAAAATCACATAACTTACTCTAATGAACAGGGATATATTGCTACTATGGAGAAAGGAGTATTGAAAGTTAAAGGTGAAGGATTGGAGTTTTCCGGAAGACTGGTTGTTCGTAAGTCTCCTACTTTGAACATGCCTGCTCCAGAGGATGCAGAGATTTTATTTGATGGCAATGATGTGAAAGCTTGGGGAGGATTGGCTAAAAAAGAGTGGTTGAAGTGGAGTTTTGACGCAGATCAGTCAGTAGAATTGACCCCCGCTGGTAATATTCGCATGATTCCAGGCAAACAGTCCATTATTACGAAGAAAGATTATGGAGATATTAAACACTTACATTTGGAATTCCGGTTATTGGGAGAAGTGACGAATGGAGGTGTGTATATGCAAAGTCGTTATGAATTTAATATTAAAGATTCATGGGGACAGGGCAAAGGGGCTCCGTGTGGTACTTTTGGTAATTTAGTAAATTCGAAAGAACCTGAATTTAATTATGCATTACCTCCAATGGTATGGCAGACGATGGATATTCAGTACAAAGCAGCACGTTTTAATGATCAAGGTGAGAAAATAGCTAATGCACGTGTATCAATGAGTATGAATGGTATGCCGATTTACGAGGATTATGAACTTGATCTTATTAAGGGAGCAGCTGGAGGACGTACACCTTTGGGACCATTAGGACCTATTTATCTCCAAGAGCATGGGACTGCTTATGAATTTAGAAATATCTGGGTCGTTGAGTAAAGTAATTACCGACACTGCATATCCGGCAATGAAGAAAGTGGATTTTACTCAGAATATAGTGGAGATGGAACGGGATCTTTATCACTTTGCATACAAGCTGACTTCTGACTATGATTCTGCCAATGACTTAGTGCAAGATTGTATACTGCAAGCACTAAATAATTCAGAGAAGTTTATGTATGCTGATAATTTGAAAGGCTGGATGTATACTATCATGCGTAATATTTTTATAAGTAACTATCGGCGTATGGTGCGTGAAATGAATATTATTGATAAGACCTATACTGTTTTTCAGCAAAGTTTAATCGAAGATGAAGATAGTGATCGTTTTGAGTTATCTTATGACATCAAGCAGCTCTATCGTGTGATATATTCTGTGCCTGATGAATTGAGAGTACCATTTCAGATGTATGTAGCCGGATTTAAATATAGAGAAATTGCAGAAAAATTGGATTTGCCTATAGGAACAGTGAAGAATCGTTTATTCTTTATTCGTAAGCGCTTAAAAGATGAATTGAAGGTTCTTTTGGATATTGAATGATAAGTATAATATTAAAATAGGGAGAGAAATGTAAGAGTCGGAATAGGTTATATCCTATTTCGACTTTTTTATTCGTAACTGTTAATAAATGCAAAATGCGAATTCCTGTATTTAACTTCCTCGTTCTTCCTCGTTCTAACTAATAAAGCTCAGAAAAAGAATTGATGATAAACGAGAATAAAATTCGTAAAGCTTGTGCCTCGAATCGCGAACGGGGATTCAAGATGTTGATGGACTCTTTTCAGGTACCGATATATAATTATATCCGTAGACTGGTCGTATCTCATGAAGATGCGGAGGATGTGCTTCAGGAAGTCTTTATCCGGGTGTTCCGGCATATCGATCAGTTTCGCGAAGAAAGTTCACTGTCAACCTGGATTTACCGGATTGCCACGAATGAGAGTTTACGCTTGCTGAACGGTCGTAAAGATGAGGGAGTTGTTTCTGCAGAAGATGTTCAGGAAGAGTTGATGGGCAAGTTGAAGGCTTCCGATTATATTGATTATGAAAATGAGCTGGCAGTGAAGTTTCAGGAGGCCATTCTAAGTTTGCCTGAAAAGCAACGGCTTGTATTCAACTTACGTTATTACGATGAACTTGAATATGAAGAGATTGCCCGTGTACTGGATAGCAAAGTGGATACACTAAAAGTGAATTACCACTATGCGAAAGAGAAGATTAAGGAATATATATTAAACAGATAGAATGATGAAAAAGGATTTTGATTTTGACGATATTGGTAAACGGACACCCTACCGTACTCCTGAAGGATTCTTCGAGGATGTGCAGCGAAAGGTGATGGAGCGCGCCGGAGTGAAGCAACAGCGGAAATCTCACATGAAGCTGATTATTTCTACGGTGATTACCATAGCAGCAGTATGGGTCGGATTTCTGTTTGTTCCATCTTTGAGACAGGCAGATGAGGTTAAAACACCTTCTTCGAAAGTATTAGCCAATGGTACGGAACCTGTAGATAAATGGATTAAAGAACTATCGGATGAGGAGTTGGAAGAGCTCGTCAGCTTCTCTGAAAATGATATATTTTTGAATTAAGTAACTCAATCATTATTTTAAACGTGAAGATTATGAAGACTAAATTTATTTATGTAATTTTGGCTGTTCTTTTGATGGGAAGCCAGATGACTTTGTCTGCACAGAATTCAGATAACAAAGAGAGAAAACAGCGTCCTACACAGCAGCAAATGATGCAAATGCAGGTGGACCAGATGGTGAAAACATTGATGCTGGATGATGCAACAGCTGCTAAGTTTACTCCGGTTTATGAGAAATATCTCAAAGAATTGCGTGAATGCCGTATGATGAATCACAAGCCGAGAACAGAAAAAGCTAAGGCAACAGATGCTAATGCTAAAAAAGAACGGCCGTCCATGACTGATGACGAGATTGCGACCATGTTGCGGAATCAGTTTACTCAAAGCCGTAAAATGCTGGATGTTCGTGAAAAGTATTACAATGAATTCAGCAAGATACTTTCGCAGAAGCAGATTCTGAAGATTTATCAGCAGGAGAAGATGAATGCTAATAAGTTTAAGAAAGAGTTTGACCGCAGAAAAGGACAGAAACCGGGACAGGGACATCACCAGGGACAAAGACCTCGCGCTCCACGTCCGGATCAGAAATAAAGATTAGGTTTATTTTATTATAGTTTTATTTTACTAAATCAACACAATTTGAACATAGACAGCCATATTTATTCTTTTCAGTACCGTTTGATTACTTGTTATGTCTTGTTACTGATTAGTTTGACTGTTTTTGCTCAGTCCGGCAAAGAGCGTTTTTCCGGTCGTGTGATTGATACTGAAACCTATCAGCCGGTACCGTTTGCTACGGTCCGGCTTTTAGCTTTACCGGATAGTACATTGTTGGGCGGCGGCGCTACGGATGCTATCGGTAAATTTCAACTTTCCGTTTCCATTCCTAATCATGCAACTAAAGCGAAGCCTTTATTATTACAGGTTTCATATATCGGATATAAGCAGGTTTTTCATCCCGTTTCCATTTCCAGCAAAAGTTCTTCTTATGAATTGGGGGATATAAATCTGACTCCGGAAAGTTATGCTTTAGATGAAGCAGTGGTAGTGGGGCAGGCTCCAATGGCGGTGACAGAGGGCGATACAACGGTATTCAACGCTTCTGCCTATCGTACTCCCGAAGGTTCAATGCTTGAAGAATTGGTAAAACAGCTTCCGGGAGGTGAAATAGATGCAGACGGTAAGTTGCTGATACATGGCAAGGAAGTAAAAAAGATTTTGGTGGACGGTAAAGAGTTTTTCTCTGATGATCCGAAAGCCGCTCTTAAAAATCTTCCTGTGGAGATGGTGGAGAAGTTAAAAGCGTATGAACGCCAATCGGATTTGGCACGTCTTACGGGAATAGATGACGGAGAGGAAGAGATGATTCTGGACTTGTCTGTGAAAAAAAATATGAAACGGGGCTGGATGGAGAATTTTATGGGAGGATATGGAAGTAAAGACCGTTATGAATTAGCCAATACCTTGAACCGTTTTCGTGAAAACTCTCAATTAACCATTATCGGGAATCTGAATAATACCAATAACCAGGGATTCTCGGAATTACAGAATGAATCTTCCAGTTCAACAGGCAATATCCGTAGCCGGATGGGACTGACTACCTCCCGCTCATTGGGGCTTAATGCAACTTATGACTGGAAGCGCGTTAAATTACGTTCGAATGTTCAATATGTTGGCACCGATCGTTTGGAAGATAGCCGTACCACAGTCGATAACTTTCTCCGGGAAGATAAATCAATCAATCTTGGCACGAGTCATAGCCGGCAACAGAATCACGAACTGGTAGCCAATGCTTCTCTTGAATGGAAAATGGATTCTGTTACTACATTGATTTTCCGTCCTCAATATCGTTTCGCAGCCAATGACAGAGAGAATAATGGTTTTCAGGAAGGGTGGGGGAATGATGTGTTGCTGAATGAGAGAGAGTCCTCCGGCACTAATCATAATTCCCGGTATAATCTGGCACTGATGTTGCAGCTTAGTCGGAAATTGAGTCGTTTAGGGAGAAATGTTGCTTTGAAGGTAGATTATGGTACTAATGCTTCAGCTACGGATCGGACGAACCTTTCTACTACCCGGTACTTCAAAAATAATACGAAGAAGATTCAGAATCAGAAAATAGAGGATGATGTTGACGGATTCAATTACCGGGTGCAGTTGGTGTATGTAGAGCCATTACCGTGGCGGCATTTCCTGCAACTGCGTTACAGTTATCAGTATAGAGTGAATAATTCCGATCGCTTTGTCTATGACTGGGATAAGGAATTGGAAGAGTTTGCTCCTGATTTTGATGAAGAATCCAGTAACCGTTTTGAGAATCAATATACTAATCATCTAGTAAATCTTGCGATACGTACCTCGCAAAAAAAGTACAATTATAATATTGGTGTTGATTTTGAACCTCAAAAGTCTGTTAGCCATTCATTATTGAGTGATGCTCCCGAAAATCAGTTGGAAAGATCGGTCATGAATTTTTCGCCTACGGTCAATTTCCGCTATAAGTTTTCAAAACGCACCCGTTTGCAAATTGTGTATAGGGGAAAAGGGAAACAGCCTAATATACGTGATCTCCAACCTGTGACCGACCGTACCAACCCTTTGAATATCCGTGTCGGAAACCCTTTGTTGAAACCTTCATATATGAATACTTTTACGCTGAATTTCAATTCTTATAATACCAAACATCAGCGAAATATGGTAGCTACCGCTTTGTTCGAGAATACCATTAACAATGTAACCAATCAGGTGACTTATGATAGTGAAACCGGTGTACGAACTACATCCTCGGTCAATATGAATGGTAATTGGCGGGCCATGGGTTCTTTTTCTCTCAATACCCCTTTTAAGAATCGTAACTGGATATTTCGTACTTACTCCTATCTGCAATACCGGAATCAGAATGGCTATACAACCTTGAACAAAGAAGAACCGGTGAAAACTTCCGTACAGCATTTAACGGGACGTGAACGTCTACGGATTACTTATCGTACCCGCCAAATGGAACTTACAGGGCTTGTTGGTCTGACTTATAACAATTCTTATAATGACGTACGGGAGAAACGTACTGAAACTTTTGATTATCAGGTAGGAACTGAATTGCAGCTTTATCTTCCTTGGGGGATGGAGTTATATAATGACCTGACTTATTTCCTTCGTACCGGATATGGTTATGAGGGTTATGCCAAAGCAAATTTCATGTGGAACTGTCAGCTGTCAAAAGCCTTTTTGAAGAGGAAACAGTTACTAATCCGCTTTAAAATATATGATATTCTTCATCAGGACATTTCTATGATACGCACGATAACCGCTACTGCCATTCGTGACACTGATTATAATGCACTGGGTTCTTACTTTATGGTGCATGCTATCCTTCGTTTGAATATGATGGGAAAATAATTAGAAATTAAATCTTCATTAGTTTGAAAACCACAGCAGGGTTTTGATTGTTGTATGTCCTACGTATAAAAACAATGTAAGGCTGGCTGAATGTTTCGACTGATAAAAAAGATAAAAGATAAAGGTCGTTGGCGCATTTTTAAACTGAAGTTGATTGATGCCCGACTGTACTTTGTCAGTATCTTCGTAGGATTACTGACAGGACTTGTGGCTGTGCCTTATCATTACCTATTACAGTTTTTCTTTAATCTCCGTCACGATTTCTTTGATTCTCGTCCCAAATGGTATTGGTACATACCTCTTTTTCTTTTGATGTGGGGAATACTTGTATTCGTATCCTGGTTGGTAAAGAAAATGCCGCTTATTACCGGTGGGGGTATTCCGCAAACACGTGGAGTTATCAATGGCAGGGTTGATTATAAACATCCTTTTCTGGAATTGGTGGCAAAGTTTGTAGGTGGAATACTTGCATTAAGTACCGGGTTGTCTTTGGGGCGTGAAGGTCCCTCCGTACAAATAGGTTCGTATGTTGGATATTTGGTATCCAAATGGGGGAGGGTGCTTAGTGGTGAACGGAAACAACTATTGTCTGCCGGCGCCGGTGCCGGGTTAGCTGCTGCTTTTGCTGCCCCATTGGCTTCATCATTGTTGGTGATCGAATCTATCGAGCGGTTCGATGCACCTAAAACAGCTATTACCACTCTTTTGGCAGGAGTAGTGGCAGGTGGAGTTGCCAGTTGGATTTTCCCGATCAATCCTTATTTTCATATTGATGCTATTGTACCGGGGATGACTTTCTGGGGGCAAGTGAAATTGTTTCTTTTGCTGGCAGCAGTGGTTTCTGTCTTTGGAAAGTTCTTTTCTGTCACCACTCTTCAGGTGAAACGTATTTACCCTGCTATTAAGCATCCGGAATACGTGAAGATGTTGTATTTGCTTTTTATAGCTTTTCTGATTTCTATGGCTGAGTTTAATCTGACCGGAGGAGGGGAACAGTTCTTGTTATCACAAGCTATGCATCCGGACACGCATATTCTCTGGATTGTCGGCATGATGTTGTTGCATTTTGTTTTTAGCACTTTTTCTTTTTCTTCGGGTTTACCGGGAGGAAGTTTTATCCCGACGCTGGTGACGGGAGGACTTCTTGGACAAATAGTGGGATTAATTATGGTTCAACAGGGTGTTATTGCTTATGAGAATATTAGTTATATCATGTTGATTTGTATGTCTGCATTCCTTGTTGCAGTAATCCGTACCCCTTTGACAGCTATTGTACTAATAACCGAGATTACGGGGCATTTGGAAGTCTTTTATCCTTCTATTGTTGTAGGAGGATTAACTTATTATTTTACGGAAATGCTTCAAATCAAACCGTTCAATGTTATTTTGTATGACGATATGATTCATTCGCCTGCATTTAAGGAAGAACCGCGTTACACATTGTCTGTAGAAATAATGAGCGGCTCTTATTTAGACGGGAAAATAGTAGATGAACTTCGTTTACCGGAGCGTTGTGTGATAATTAATGTTCATCGTGACCGGAAGAATTTGCCTCCTAAAGGGCAGACATTAATGCCCGGCGATCAGGTGCAAATAGAGATGGATTCGCAGGATATAGAGAAACTGTATGAACCTTTAGTCAGTATGGCGAATATTTATTAAGTGTCTGGCTCTTATCCTTTGATATATACAAGAATAGCTGAAAGAGAGATTCTTCCAGCTATTCTTGTTTCAGTATATTAAGTACTTATTTTTTCTTATACCAATCGGCGTTTGTACCATATTTAGCCCAGTCTATAAATTTAGGATAGATTTCGCTGATAGGCTTCTTCTCGTTTTTATCGAAGTTCTTTAGTTCTGCAATATCATTAGCATTGGCATTTGACAAATAGAATGCAAAAGGATAAATATTCTCTTGATTCGATACATAGTAAATGCCTTCATTAGGTTTAGAACAGTCTTCATATTGTCCGAAGAGAGAAGTATCGACTTTAGAAGTTGGTTTCTTCATAGGACAATGAACTTCCAAGCGATTACCTTCTTTACTAGGACGGTATATGAATGCATCGATTGATGTTTCCTGCTTTTTATTCGAGTTTTTATCTCCGTATTTGAATGTTACTTTATATTCGGCATTCGGGTTTGTTTTAACATTATCTGTCAATATGATTGCATTGCTTTCACGAGTAAATTTGTCAGTTCCCGAAGCTACAGTAAAGTCCTTTTCATTTTCTTTTCTAATAAAGTATTCAGTTGACTGTGCATTTCCCTCATTTGAAAGAATGAAACCTAATCCGTTAGTAAATACAGTCGATTTATTATATAAAGTTTTAAATGTAAATGACTCGCTTAAGATTTCATTGAATATATTGAATACTTTTTGATAAGTATACTGAACCAATACGTCATTCATATCGTAATCACCAGCTTTAGGCCATTCATCTTCAAATGCGTATACACCTGTCTTTTCAATAGTTGTATTTAAGTCTTCATCTACAGGAGGAACATTAGTGATTTCAGGATTGGCTTTTAATGAGAATACAACATCTGTAAAATTCTGATCATCCATGAAATCTTCAAAGGCGATAGCAATGTTACTGTTTTTATCTTTAAACATAGCTGTACGTACATCTATACCGCTATTAACTTTAGTACTAAATCCTTTTGTGGAACTGGCATAAAATCCTTCGGTTAGAGTATAACTGTTGAAACCTGTAAAATAGGTGTTCCATGCGTTGCAAGCGAGAATAAAACCAATGTAGTATCCTTTGGGGAAGTTCTTGCCTTTTGGATATTCCGGATCATCAAAATATTTTAGTTGTACAGCTGTACCTTCTTTTATACCTTGGGGAGAGGCTTGAAGGCTTCCATTATTCCAGGTCATTTGAGTATTGGGGAATACAGCATATACTTTTACGTCTTTCAGACTGGCAGGAGCTTGATCGTATCTGTAATAGTAGTAGCCTAATGAGCTGTTCCAACAGGTCCATCCTCTTAATGCAGTTAGTACTACGGCTGTTTCATCTTCCTCTACATATAAGTCGGCTTGAGTACGATATTCCTCTGGACAACTTCCTAATGTATTCAATACCTTGCTTACAGTAGTACGTAATTCGTTCATTTCAGATTTACTTAAAGTGAGCTTAGGATCATTACCTTTATAAGCATAATCAATAACTCCACTGCGATCGTCGAATGAACCGAGATTAGTATTCCAACCTAGATTATTAAACCGATTTCTATCAAACCGGGTTGACTCTCTGTAGGATGCTCTGGTAGTAAGCTGTTCATCTGTGTCTGATACTTTCAAAACACCGTTAACTATTTTTCCAGGGATTGCCTGTCTGGCAAAAGGTGATGTAGAAACGATATACACATTAGATACATAAGCCGGCAATTCAACCGTTGCGGTGAATTTACCTTGTTCATCTGTCCATGCACCATCTAATGCCTGAACGTTTTCTTTTAGAATGGTGGTGTTTTCACCTTCAATCAATGGATTTCCATCATAAATGGAAAAAGGAACTCTTGATTCGGAATCGGAATAATCAATTTCTACTTGTACTTTTTGTATAGTAGAAAAATTAGAGGTGTTAATTTCTGCCCCTGGAGCTTCTTGGTATAAGTCTTTATCACTATCCACACAACTGCTTATACCCACTACAATTACCATTGTGCATGCTAACCAAAATCTTCTCATATCTAATAGTTTTTGTTTATGCGATACTTTAGTTCGTTTTGTTTTTAAAAGAAACCCGTAAGTTCTTTGAAGTTCAAAGGCTTACGGGTACAAAGATATATATAATATTCAACACAACCATAAAATAGTTGAATATTTTTTCAAAATATGTTCTATAACTTGTATTTTCTAATCTTTTATTCCATACTTCTTAACCATGCAATTTCTTCTTTCCATTTACTTTCATCCGGAGTTTCGAGTATTAACGGTATATTATCAAATCTGGAATCTTGCATTAATCTTTCAAAAAAAGCTTTGCCAATCAATCCTTCACCAATGCTGTCGTGGCGGTCAACATGGGTGCCTAATGCTTTTTTAGAATCATTCAAGTGCATACCACGGAGGTAGTTGAATCCGACTTCTTTATCAAATTCACCAAATACTTTATCATATTCATTGACAATATCGTAACCAGCGGTATAGGTATGGCAGGTATCGAGACAAACACCTACCCGGTTCTTATCGTTTACCCGATCAATGATATATTTCAATTGCCAGAATTCGCTTCCTAAATTACTGCCTTGCCCGGCTGTGTTTTCAATAACAGCTGTTACTCCTTTTGTTTTTTCTAAAGCGAGATTAATGCTTTCTGCAATAAGTGACAGGCAATCTTCTGTTGATATTTTATTGAGAGAGCTACCGGGGTGGAAATTTAAAAGCTTCAATCCAAGTTGCTCACAACGTTGCATTTCATCCAGAAAAGCGGCACGGCTTTTTTGAAGTCCCTCTTCCTCCGGATGTCCCAGATTGATAAGGTAACTGTCATGTGGAAGGATATATTCCGGTTGGAAACCATATTTCTCACAATTCTCTTTGAAGAGGCTGATACTTTCTTCTGTTAGAGGTTTACTTACCCATTGACGTTGATTCTTGGTGAATAACGCAAAAGCATTTGCTCCTATTTCGTGCGCATTAATGGGTGCGAACTCTACGCCACCAGAGGCGCTAACGTGTGCTCCGATATATTTCATTGTTCTTTCTTAATTTATTTTACTCTGCAAATATAACGTTTTTAAAGGAGTATATGTTTGTAGAGAGAACTCTTCTTGGTTACAATTCATAGGATCATGTACTTTATACTCTGTTCTTTATCTTTTATTCTCTATAAAAAATATCCCGCTATTCAATTTATAGAAGATTGAATAACGGGACAGTTTTTTTGGGGGGAGAGATTAAATCTCAAAATCCGGTAAATAGTCTGTCAGGACTTTATTAATCTGTTTCCCTTTTACCTGATCTGTTACCGTCGTTGCACCTTCCTTTTTACCGGCATCGTAGTTTAAGGAAACTTTCTCCACTTTATTACTAACGTGGATAGCAGCTTTTCCTTTTTCCGTAAGGTTGCAAGTGATAGTCCAGTCACCTACTTGAATGATATTGCCTTTGCGAACTACCTGCATATCCGGACGGTTGTCTCCATGTGTATCCATCACAGTCAGGAAACGGGCGGTTTTGCAAGGAACAGTTGTAGAAGAGAAATGCCAGTGATTAGGATATTTTACTGCTTTTCCTTGTGCATTCGTCACATTTTTCCAGTTGGTCGGAGCACAGAAGAAAGTATCTACCATTGCCTGTTCCGTTTTTGCCGAACTGAAAAGATGGGCAACAGAGATACCACCGGCTTTATTCCTTCCGGTTACTTTCACCTCATTGGGCAGTTCCTGTATTTCCATCGGTAATTCTACAGTATGTAAAAGGTAACCCCATGTAACAGCCTCCTTTCCTTCCAGTTCATCATAAATCACGAAAACTCCGGTACTTCCCAGTTGGATGATATGACGGCGGAACATATTCAGTTTATTCTCATCCCATCCTTTTTCAGGCGTATATTGCGTACCGGATAGTTCGCCACGTTTCAGCCATAGGGGAGAAGTCACTTTACCATAAGCATTGGAAGCATCTCCTACCATATAAGCGATTTTTTCTCCTTCATACCAACGCGGAATCCAGCCATATCCTTCCGTTCCAATCTTTTGAGTCATTCCATTTACCAAAATGCTGTTGTGTGCACGGGTGTTACGGTAAGAATACATACAATGATCGTCCGTAAAACCTGTACGATGTCCGCTGCTGTAAAAAATGGCTTTACCTCCATAGAATGTATTAAAAGCATTTTGATTGGCCAGTGCATGAGAAGTGGAACCATAAGAACTGGAACGGAACGATAACATGGCATTCTTATCTATATCTCCCAAAGAGGTATTCATCGTACCGATTCCCGTTTCATTGAATACTTTCGCTATGGGTAGTTCGGCAAGAGTATGTCCTTCTTTGGGGAGAGCTTTCTTGGTTGTACAACGATACCAGGTCAAGTCTCCGGATTTTCCGAGGAAAGTTTTTTCCATGATATCCGGTTCCTTTTGCAGAATGGTACGTACATAGGCAGCCGCCCACGGATTATTACATTCACGTGCCAAGGCATCCGCATAACCTACTCGTGTACCGTTCGGCTTCATCTTGCTTTCATGTGAATTACCTTGTCCGGCAGATTTTGAGAATGGAGGCTGCTGGTAGATGACGTAAAATGCATTGTTGTTATACCACGGATCAGCAAAGAAATCGAATCCGCTGATACGCGAGTAGAAAGCGGGAACTTCAATCAATGTGCGAAGATTGACCTGGAAATAAGAATCACCATTGTGCCATCCTCCATCCGCGTTGAGGCCCGGCAGACGGGATACCCATTCATTGTAGCAATAATCCACCCAGGTGGAAGCCATCGGGAGTTCGCCATACGTAGCAAATGCCGCCATATTCAAGATACGGAAAGTCATTTGCCAGACATGATTATCAGCAATGCGGTTTTCCAAGTGATTGACATATTCATGATAGAACTTCTTTCCATTGTCACGAATCGTCCTTAGGAGTAGTTTTCTCTCATTCGGAGTCAACAGATTGTACCATGCATCATACGCTGAAGTGCTCATGGACAGAATAGTAGAACGATTGAAATCTCCAGCAAAGTACTTACTGTTTTTCCAGGAAAGAATTTCGGAAAGACGCTTAATGCCTTCTTTGTAGTATACCTCGTCTTTCGTTAGCAAGTAAGCGCGTACCATGGCTTCGATATTTGCTTCTTCACGGTCTACAATCTTACGACTTTCTCGAATCAGGGCAGAACGATATTGAACAATGTTTGTCAACTTGACAACCTGGGTTGTATCAATTTCTTCTTCCAGATGTTTCAGCGGGTGGTTCAGGCATTTATCGGCTTTTCGGATATAAGCCTGTGCCTCCGGATTGTTTTTATTCCGTTCGATGATATTATCCCAATCTTCGGCATCAAGCAAGATGCGGGGATGAGTCTTGGGCAATTTGGCTAATACTTCCTGTAGAGAAGGAGGGTTGAATGTACGTATGTGTTCGTCTATATAAAAATGAGATACAGGTGACCATTCTTCTTTTCCTTCTTTGTCAATGTAGGCATGTTGCCAATACCATTTCCCTTTTTCAAAGAGTTTGAATGGGTTGAAAAAGGCCCATTTTCTTTCGGCGGTAATCACTTCCGATTTGAATTCGGGGTCGCGTGCAATACGGATGCGGTAGGTTACTTCGGGTTTGTAGTCCTTTTCTTCAACTCCGTCCAATACAGCACCGAGGTGCGGGTACTTATCCGGCCACATAAAACGTGGGGGATTGACAGTAATATGCTGTCCGTCCAGGGGCGAAGGCGTTTCGCGGACTTCATGCATCAAGGTCTGTTGAGTCAGACGCATGATTCCTTTTTGTGCATATCCATTGGCGAATAGCAGAAGGGTGAACAAGAGAAAAATAGATATTCGTTGTTTCATCATATAACTTTGCTTTTATTATTCATCGCTTTGTTATTCAGCGTTGTTTGAACAAATCTTTCAGACGAACAGTCTTGTTATTAATCAGTGGACGTGCCCAGAAACCGATAAAGGTGATATATCCTACAAAAACAAGGATAAAGAGCATACCCGTACGGAGTGATGTTGCATCTGCCAGTGTACTTACAATCATCGGACCACCGGCACCACCTACAATTGCCGAGCATAGTATACCTGCGAATGAACCGTGGTGCTGTGACGCAGAGTTCAGTGCCAATGAGAATACGATGGAATACATCATGGAGATGCTGAATCCAACAGCAGGGAAAGCAAGCATGGATACTTCCTTACTTCCGAATAATGCCGATAATAATAGGATGATCGTCAGAATTCCGGAAATTTGCAACAATCGTTTACTGTCAATTAACTTGAGCAGAATCATACCTACCAGACAACCGGCTGTCATCAATCCCCAGAAATAGCTTACGGCCTGTGCACCGTCTGTTTTTGGATTAACTCCATGATATTGTTCCAAGAAGGTACTCATGAAGATTGAAGTTCCCTGTTCCGTACTTACATAGCAGAAAATTCCCAGGAAAAACAGCCATACATATTTCTGTTTGAATAAAGCCAGATATGAATCTTTAGACCCGCTTTTCTCGTCTTCTTTCAACTCGATCTTGGGAAAACGGGATACACCGACAGCGATCAGCATGACCAATAGCAGGATTGTAAATACCCAATAAAGAGATACCCACGGCATTTCCCGTGGAGTGACATCGGCCAACAGGTCGATAAAGAACCCCTTACCTGCTGTATATGTTGCCGGATCAAGTTCACGAATCAGATAAGTATATACCAGAGGACTTAGGAAAGAAGCAATGCCAAACATGAACTGTGCCAGTTCGGCGATAAATGCATAGTTTTCTTCTCCTCCTACGGTACGTTGGAGTGGATTCAATACCGTTTGTAACATGGCCATTCCCAGTCCGATGATGAAAGAAGAAGCCAATAACATCGGATACGTGTGCATGCAGGCAAATAAGATGGTGCCGATGAACGGCATCAGAAATCCACCGAATAATACCGGCTTTTCACCGAAACGGTCGATGAGCAATCCGGCAGGGATAGACATGATGGCATAGGCCAGGAAGAAAGAAGTCGGGATAAATCCCGCCATTGCCAGGTCACTTAGATTGAAGTTGTGGATAATATCCGGAATGAGTGGGCCTAGAATATTGGTGATAAACGAGATGGTAAACCAGAACGCCATAATCAGCGCCAGCATCCCTAAATTTTTTCTCATAATCTTAAATAGTTGATAGTTGATAAATGATAACTGATAGATGAAAGTTGATAATTAATAGTGATTGAATATTTGTATGTTGGATAACTTTCATTTACTAACTATCATTTATCAACTATCAACTATCATTTATTTTGTTTTCATTTGAAAAAGAGTGAAGCGGCTCCAATACTTCCGGCCTTGTTTCCAAGAGCGGCAGCTATGATTTGAGTATTCACGGCACAGTCGGGGATGGCGTAACTGCGGGCTTTTTCGCTTACTTTCTGAATATAAAAGTCTCCGGCTTCGGAAAGTCCTCCACCGATCACAATCTTTTGAGGGCTGAAGATATTGATAAACCCTGCAATTCCGTGTCCCAGAAAATCGCAGTGTTCTTCCAGCGATAGTTGTGCAATCTTATCTCCTTGTTTGTAAAGGCGGACGATCAGTTCTCCATTAATCTCCTCATTCGGGTAGGAGATACCTGCGTCTATTATTCGTTGACTGAAACGGCGTACCAAGGCAGAAGTGGAAGCATAATGTTCCAGACAGCCGACGGAACCACAGGCACAAGGTTCGCCATTGGCAATGAGAGGCACGTGCCCCAGTTCTGTCCCCCGGTTGACATAACCGTTGAACAATTTGCCATCGATGACTACTGCACCGCCAATGCCTGTTCCTACTGTTAAGAAAACAACATGAGTGGCTCCCTGTCCGGCTCCATACATGGTTTCTCCCAATCCCATCAGATTGGCATCATTTCCCAATAAAGCCGGGAGTCCGGTTTCCTTTTCAATGCGGTCTGCCAGATGTATGTTTTCCCAACCGTTGATGTTTTCCGCACCTCCCAGAACTATGCGGTTTGTAGAATCTACGATGCCCGGTGTACCGATTCCTATCCCATTGATTTTGTAGCCTTGTTCTTGTGCAAAGGCTTTCACTTCATTGATAGCAGTAACCAACTGTCCGATGACAGCTTCTGCTGATACATCGGCTTTCGACGGTAACTTCCCTTGAAAGTAAAATACGCCTTCATTATCAATTAGGGCGTATTTTACAGAAGTTCCGCCAAGATCAATTCCTATAGCGTATTCTTTTTCCATATCACCAAGTAATACTTAATACATAATACTTAAAAAGATCACACTCTTTCTGCCCAAATCGGTGAACTCCAAGCCCATTGTCCGTCACGTTGGCGGACGCGTACATAATAGTAATCCGTATCACGTTGCGGCTCTTTATCTTCCATGAAGTGTTCCAAAGTGAAGCAGCTTTCCGGCATAGCGCGATTGAAGAGGATTGCCTCGCTCAACCAACCGATCATGAAGTGTGAACGTGAACCTTCGAGCAATTCGCCCAATGTGTGTTCAAACTTCTTGCCATTGAATTCGGCAATGATCTTACCGTCTTTGGGCATTTCCACATCCAGAATGACGGCTTGCATGGCTGCTGTAGTCGTATTCGGATTCTTGCTGCTGTACATATCCAATTCCGTTTCCTTGTCGCCAACGGATACAATACGGTTGACATGCGTGTGGAATTCAGTTTCACCTTCTTGCGGAGAAGTGAACGCTGCGCCACGGAAACAAGGAGTTACACTATGGATCTGTCCTTTGTCTACTGACAGTTTGCCCTGCCAATGTACGTATTTCTCTTCACGATTCCAACCAAAATCAACTTTAACTTTGCAACGTGCCGTATCACCTTCCGGAGCAATCGGAGTCAGCGGGCCGTTCATACGAGCTAAAATCTGTCCGTTCTTGACAATATCTACATAGTCGATACAGCTTTCACCTGTGACATTCAGATAGATACGGCGGCTGTTACCACGAACCACGTCTCCCATGAAAGCGTCGTTGAGGCGGAAGTCGATAATAATTTTATCACCGGTTGCGGCACATACGTGGCGGGTGCGGAGAGCTTCCCAAATAGCGTCGCGAGTCAATGATGGAGCCATGACACCAATACGACCGTCGCCATAGCTTCCCGGATAACCGGAATGTTGGTCGGTAGAAGCCATGATACCGAATTTGTTGCCTAATTCAAGACCATATTGAATGGTTCCTTCCCATTGGCGCGGACCCATATCGTGTAAATAAGGATAATCTCCCTGGTCACTTTCTGCCAGACCGTGACGGGAATACATTTCTACGAATGGGGTAATATCTCCTTCGGTAAAGCATTTCCAGTTGTAACCACGATAACCGCCCTGGTAACCCATGTGATGTGGAGTGATAAATACTTTGTGTCCTTTTGCCTTCTGTTTCCAGTCTTCGATAGAAGTACATTCTACAAGCGGTGCGTCGAGATCATAATTCAATGCAACATGGTCACCATGTTCCATGCTGTGGGCCTCGTATCCGACAAAAGTAAGGAATTCACCTTCTTTATTGTATTCATTCGTCATTTTTACGTACTTCTCATAACCGCCTTCACGCAAACGTTTGAAAGCTCCTGTATGATAATCAATCACCCATTTCAGACGGGGATCATCTGCTCCGGGAATATCCGGCCACATAGCATGAGGAGTGACACTGACAAAATCCAATTGTCCTTTCGCTGCTTCAAAAGCGTCGCGCATGTCGCCGTGTCCGTATGTGATGTTGCAATGGTTGTGTAAGTCGCCCCAGTACATTTTGAGGTTACTGGCTGACGGCATAATCTTTTTTGCTTCTTTGCTTCCAGCTGCGCAAGAACCCAGCAAGCTGCCTGAAGCTGCCAATCCGAGGAAAGACCAGCCTGTGTTTTTTAAAAACTTTCTTCTATCCATGATATAATTGTTTTTGGTTAATCTTTATTTATATAAATGGGGATTAATATTTCACCACAGAGGACACGGAGGACACATAAATTATCATTTAGCGATTCTTCATCAGTCGGCGATCACCTTTAAAGAGAACTTTTTCCTTTTCGTCCGGGTCAGTATCTTTGTACTGTTTTTGAGTGTCCTGAAGTAGCTCCATCAGCTCTTTTTGTACTTTAGCATACTCCGGTTTGCCGAAGACGTTGTTCATCTCTCTCGGATCAGCTTTCATGTCATACATTTCCCATTCGTCAATATCGTTGTAGAAATGAATCAGTTTGAAATCTTGTGTACGGATACCATAGTGACGTTTTACAGAGTGTTCTGCAGGGTACTCGTAATAATGGTAATAAGCAGCTTTACGCCAGTCGGCCGGGGTTTTGCCTTCGTTGACCAATATCGGTTTCAAAGAAGCTCCTTGAATATCTGACGGGATATCTACTCCGGCAAAGTCGAGGAAGGTAGGAGCAAAGTCTACATTCATGCTGATTGCATTACTGGTACTTCCTGCTTTGATTGCTTTCGGGTAACGGATGATAAGAGGCATGCGCTGACATTCTTCATACATGAAGCGTTTGTCAAACCAGCCATGTTCGCCAAGGAAGAAACCCTGGTCGGAGGTGTAGACAATGATTGTATTGTCCAGTTCACCAATCTTTTCGAGATAATTCAGTAGTCGGCCGATATTTTCGTCTACTGCCAGAACCGTAGCCAGATAATCGCGCATATATTGTTGATATTTCCAGCTGATTAAAGATTTGCCTTTCAAGTCACCTTTGCGGTATTCGGCAATGCGCCCGGCGTATACAGAATCCCATTTATCCTGAACTTCAATAGGCATACGTTTATATACACTATAAAGACGGTTGGTTGTATCTTTCAGCATCTCTTCACGAGTCATCAATTTGAGATCCCAGTCGTTTGTCAACGTGTGCTCGATAGACATATCCTGCTTGCGAGCAGCTCTTCCACGACCTTCGTAGTCGTCGAACAGATTAGCCGGTTCCGGGAAAGTTGTATTATTAAATATGCCTAAATGACGGGGAGCGGGCATCCAGTTACGGTGTGGGGCTTTCTGGTGATACATCATGCAGAACGGTTTGTTCTTGTCCCGTCCTTCAAGGAATTTAATTGCTTTGTCGGTAATAATATCCGTAGCATATCCTTTTTCTACGATATGTTTTCCGTCTTCCCAGAAATCAGGATCGTAATAGTCACCTTGCTCATGTTGGCCGCTAAGGATACTCCAATGGTCGAAACCTTGCGGTTCGCTGATGAGGTGCCATTTGCCGATCATGGCAGTCTGGTATCCGGCTTGCTGAAGGAGTTTGGGGAATGTCTGCTGATCGCCGTTGAATGTACTTGCATTATCGGTAAAACCATTCTCGTGACTGAACTTGCCGGTGAGGATGCAAGCGCGTGAAGGTCCCGAAAGAGCATTGACAGCGTAACAATTATCAAAGCGAATACCTTCATTGGCAATCCGATCCATATTAGGAGTTTGGATCAGATTTCCTCCATAACAGGACATTGCTTGAGTGGTGTGATCATCCGTCATCATGAAGATGATGTTTGGCTGTCTGACTTCTTCTTTCTTTTGGCTGTTGCAAGAAACGAGGCTTAGTGCTGCCAATGGGAGGAGTAGGGTAGAGGAGGTGTAATAGTTTTCCATAATGATAAGAAGCCTCTCCCAAGAAAAGGGGCAGGGAGAGGCTTTGAGGCTTTTTATAGTTTGTATTTTAATGACTGTTTCTTTCCGTTTACTTTCACTTCTACTTCCAGACCGTTTTCATCGAACGCTTTGTTCTTGAATTTAGCGTCAAATTTAGGGGCATCTGCGCTTTTCTTAACCGGGTAGATAACAGTGATGTAACGTACAGCTTCTTCACCGTCTTTTCTCACGTTGAATGATACATTCATACGTTTGTAGCGTTTGCGATAAGCTGTTGAGCACCATCCTGGTTCTTTCTTCATGCTCATTCCGGCAGGGCCGAAACATTGCAGTTTCATGTTGCTTCCATCCTCAAACTGTGTCAGGAACGTCATGTCTTCGCGGCTGTTGGCGATTTCTCCTTTCGGCATTTGATAGTGAAGATTGATAGAACCTTTACCGCTACCTGCCATTTCATCTACAATGACAAAGTAAGTGTTATCAACGAAGAAAACAGAACGACGGTGTTTCAGATTCTTATAACTCGGATTTTCGGTCACTAAAGTCTGGATAGCACCTTCTGGTTGCCATAACTTAGTAACAGATTCTGTTGTATCGAGATTCTTGTTGTCCAGGGTTACTGTGTTGTGAACACAAGTCTGACGATGCCAGTTGCGTTGTTCCATTACTTCGCCTTCACCGGCGTATACATACGAACCAGAATCCGGGAACAAATTCTTGCCGTTGAACCAAAGTTCAAATGTACCATTATCCGGCTGACAGTGCCAGAATGCTTTCGGACCTGCCTTTACTACCATTTGGGTAGCATCCATTCCCCATGAATTACGGAATACAAAGAAGCCTGATTTCAGGAAACCTTTAGACATATAATCCGGCAATGCGCCTTCTTTTCCTTCTGTGGCAAAGTATTTGATTGCCTGGTTCTTCGGGAACAGTTTGCTCCATGACTTGTAGTTGTTCACCATTTCTTTCTTGGTTGTCAACTTGGCGTCGCTGAAACATGGATTGGTGTAATCAGGGAAAGAAATGTTTGCATAGAACATAATCATGTTTTCAATGGTATCCAAATAATCTTGAGGGAATTCCTTACGGAATCCATTAGCATCTGCGATACCTAAGGCTTTACAGAAAATGTTAATAGCTGCCAGATGATAATGTGGGTCAAGTTCGAACTGTCCGCCATCTTCGTATACCTGTACGTGAATTTCACGGTTCAGAATGTCGATGCCACTTTTTCTCCAAGCCGGAGCCTCTTTGAATTCAGGGAAAAAGGCACCTGCATAAATCATGCGTTGAGCTTCAAACAGTAAATGGTTGCCTTGATCCGAGTAATTAGCAAGGATATGTACAGCATGTTTGTAATAGTTCACCAGGAATTCTGTCAGGAAGTCCGGAGTGAAAGAAGGTGAGGGAAGAAATAACTGGAATTGCGAAGTCTGGTCTTGCAGACGATTACTCACTTCCAGAGGACGCCATGCAAAACGTACGTTTTCTACTTCGCCTTTGATTTTTCCATCACTTACCAGCTCATATTCTTTCTTGTCCATCTTCACCAACGGATTCTTTTTAATCCAGTCGATATACTGGTGTGCCCATTCCTTAGCATATTTTTCATCACCAGATATACGGTAAGCTTTACCCATTGGAGTGAACCATTTGTGACGGTGCAACTGCCAGCGGAGCTCATTATCTTTTACCGGCCAGTATTGCCAGTTGATATCTTCTCCATAATTGTAAGAAGGTTGATAACCTTTATGTACGAAGAATGTATGTTTCAATCCGTCATCCGCCCATTGCTGTTCTTCTTTGCTGATAGTCACCTTGTTCAGATTGATATCCGGAGTTTTTACGTTGGTACGTGCACGGTAATAGTCCAGTAATGCTTTGGCAGCATCCTCATCTTTACCCTCCTGATGCAAAGCTTTTACTTTCTCCAGTCCCGGATAGTCCAGGTTAAGAAGAGAAAAGACTTCGCTTTTCAGTTCTTGGGCATAACCCTTGCTTACGAAACATGCGATTGCAAGCAGAACGATGTATTTTAAAGTTTTATTCATGATATAATAGGTGTTATAATTTTATGTATTAGATATCTTTGTAGTTGATACCTTTCAGATCCATGAATCTCTTCAATGCTTCCAGATAATAGTAGTCAGCATAGTTCAGCGGAGTGTCGATTTCAGAACCATTGGGCAGTGAACCTACGGAATGCATCAAAATGAATCCTTGATTGTCACCCACTTTTGCAAGATATGCATCACTTGACAGACTTTTCAGAATCTTTTCCGCATAATCCAGATATTTCTGTCCATCGGGAACCATTGTGCTTAGTTCGATCATTGCAGAAGCAGTGACAGAAGCAGCAGATACATCGCGTGGAGTTTCTTTGGTTACAGGAGCATCATAATCCCAATAAGGAATAGCGTCGTCTGTTTTTACGCGATCCATAATCATATCAGCTATGTCCTTTGCAAAGTTCAGGAAGATACTATCATTTGTTTCGCGGAAACAAGCGGTATATCCGTACACAGCCCATGCCTGTCCGCGTGCCCATGAAGAATCATCGTTCTTGCCTTGGTGGGTTTGTTTTCGTTCTACTGTACCATCGCTGTTATAGCTTACTACATGCCAGCAAGTATAATCCGGGCGGAAGTGATTATGCATCGTTGTCATGGCATGTTTGATAGCGATGTCTTTATATCTATTGTCGCCTGTTGCTTTTGCTACATTGAACAGAAGATCAAGGTTCATCATATTGTCGATGATAACCGGGAAGTTCCATGTTCCGAAATCCCATGAACGGATAGCACCGATAGAATCATTGAAACGACCGCAGAGGTTATCGGCAGTTTCTCTCATCACAGCAGCGATGGTATCGTTAGGTGAGAGACGTTCTGCATTGCCGTAGCTACAGTTGACCATAAATCCCAAATCATGTGTACCTTTATAATAGCGTACCGGATTCAGAAGATTGGTATATTCGATTGCTTGAGTTTTCAGTGTATCGTTTCCTGTCAGTTCGTATGCATACCATAATGAACCGGGGAAGAAACCGCTCGTCCAGTCATAAACGTTGCAGAGGCGACGTTTGCCTAATTGCTCGGCAGTAGGTTGTGCACGTAGGGAATCTTTAAATGTTAATGAATCTCTTTCCAACTGACGGCAAAGGAAATCCATGTCATAGCCGGTACGGATGGAACGTGGCAACATCCCTGTACCACTAACCTCTTCAGCAGAAAGTTGTAATTGGGCAGAAGCTACATCCAGTCCTTTTTTTATCCAACTGTAGTCTTCCTTTGGGGTTGTCTGGCACGACGCGAGTGCAATACTAACCGAAGCAAAGAGAACAAGTTTCTTTTTCATGTTATTCATTTTAAGTGATTGTTTTTAGAAGTTTTGTAACTGATGCAAAAGTAGGCGAAAGACCTAATTTTGTGTTACAGGATTGTCGAAAAGGCGTTTAAATAGAGCTTTTCAAGTTTTGATTTTGTTGAAAAAGGTTTTAAATATCTCCAATATGCTTGATTGGGGCATATTGGAGAATACTTTATTTAAATTACCACTTAGGATTTTGATTGAATAAAATACATAAGTCCATATCTCGTTGTGGAATAGGGAATAACTCATGTTTGCCATTAACTGTATATGTTGCCACAGAATAATTAGGAGAGCCAGCACTTTCCCACCAATAACCTAATTCTTTTGCGGTCTCTTGTATAGTATTATAATAAATACCCCAACGAACTAAGTCCATACGTCGATGACCTTCGAATGATAATTCATAACTACGTTCTTTACGAACTGCTTCACGGAATCCTTTTTCATCAAGCCCTTCTGTTAAATCACATGTACTTGTATTGCTCGGGTTACCATAACCACGACGACGTACTGCATTAATAGCATTGTATGCATCGGTTGTAGGACCATGTTTCCATTCATTCAATGCTTCAGCATATAGCAACAATACATCAGCATACCGTAAGAAGTACCAATTTACATTTGATTTATCATTGTTAATGAAACTGTTGGTTGTTACATATTTCTCAATATCCCATTTGGCCGGGGTATAATTCTGTTTGTTTTTTTGTGCTTTTGTCGGATCTGCATCTTTTGCAGCTGCACTTTCTTCCGTGTCACTAGCACTGGCTGCCCAAAGAGTTTTCTTTGTGTCAGTATATTGGTAGTTGGCTACGGATAAATCACGACGAATATCAGCTACATTCTCTCTCCAGTCAAGCACAAATGTATGAACTACCTTTACGTTAGCAGCACAACTTCCACGAACACCAGCAATTGCAGTAGTTTTTACCCCATTCCATTTACCGATACGTCCTACTGGATCACTATTACCAGATACGGTTGGTGAGTAAAACGAAATTTCAATTAAACTTTCAGTAGGATCCCAAACCCCATTACAAGTATTTTTCCATAATTGCTCATAATCTGTTAGTAGTCCATGCTTTCCAGATTCGATTAGGATACGTGCAGTTTTGGCTGCAGCCTCCCATTTGGATGTATTTTTCACAGGATCTCCTGCCCAAGTAGCATAGACTTTAGTAAGTAATCCTAATGCGGCTCCTTTTGAAAAACGGTATTCATTACTTTCACGATATTGGTCATCAATTGCATATGGTAATATATCAGATGCATATAACAAATCATCTTCAATGTACTCATATACTTTTTCTGGAGCTGATTGTACATATGTTGCTGGATCCTGATTAGACATTTCTGTACTGGTCATCAAAACTACATTCCCAAATCGTCTTACTAACTCAAAATAAAACATAGCTCTTAATGCTCTGGCCTCTGCAATGTATATGGTGGCCAGTTTCTTATCAGTGCTAGTATAGGATTCAATTTTGTTAGAAATACGTTCTAAAAAATCATTAGCCCTGTAAATACCTGCATAAAGTGCAGCCCATGTTTGCTGTACTTCTGACTGTGTTGTAGGGAATGAGTTTGTAGGAATTATACGAAAGTTCTCATTTCCACTTCCTTCTACCTGTGAGATGTCTGTTCCTAAATTGAATAGTATGGATAAATGATAACCATACATAGCATCCTCAATAGTTGTACGGTATACGCCAAGTAATACATCCTTTGCTTCATCCGCATTGTTCATATAGTTTTTCTTCTCTACTTCAGTTCTGGTTTCTTCTTCCAATGAACAAGAAAAAGGAAGTAAACACATTACTGATATGGCTATATAGTATATTATCTTTTTCATATTATATTTTTTGTGGATTAGAATTGAAGATCAATGCCAAATGTAAATACTCTACTTTTCGGGTAGGCACCCCAGTCTAGTCCTGGAGTCATAGGATTGCTGCTTGCACTATTAACTTCCGGATCATAACCGCTGTATCCGCTTATGCAGAACAAATTCTGACCTGTTGCGTATATGCGAAGCTTAGATGCATGGAATTTACGAGTCCATTTGTGTGGCAGTGTATATCCTAAAGTTATATTTTTTAAGCGTAGGAATGAGCCATCCTCTATAAAACGGGAATATACATCATTTACAATATATCCATCCTGTGAAGGAACTTTATTTGATGCATTTGTCGGGCTCCAACGATCAGCAACTTCAGCCAACATATTTCTACGACCACTTCTGGATTGTGTAGCATACAAACGGGTAGCATTATATATGTCATTTCCATAATTGAACTGGAACATGAAACTGAAGTCTATACCTTTGTAATTAAATGTATTTGTAATACCACCATACCATTTAGGCATAGCATTACCAATAACGGTACGGTCATTAGTAGTAATAATGCCGTCGCCATCCTGATCTTTATATTTCACAACACCTGGCTTAACAGTACCATATCGTGCATTATTCGTGATTCCTTCTTTCAGAATCAACTGATTATCAGGAGTTGTATAAAAATCAGAACTTTGATAAATACCGTCAAATTCATATCCGTAAATAAGACCAAGTGACTGTCCGACTGTGGCAATATAGTCATATGCAGTAAAGTTACTATCGAATCCGGAGCGTGCATACATCGACTCTACTCCTGAAGCTAATCCCTTCAACGTATTTTTGATAAATGAAATGTTGAAGTTGGTCTGCCAAGTAAAGTTACGTGTCTGGATATTAGTAGAGTTAAGACTTAACTCAATTCCTTTATTCTGGATTTTACCAATATTTTGCATTTGTGAATCGAATCCAGTGACATGTGCTAATGACTGTGCTAATAGTAGATCTTTTGTATCTTTGATAAAGAAATCAGCTGTAACATTTAATCTGTTGTCAAAGAATCCTAAATCGACTCCTAGGTTAACACTGCTTGCACCTTCCCATTTTAAATTAGCATTTTTCAATTGTTTGGGAGTCAGGACAGTAACCGTGTTGTTACCAATCCCATATTTGTTTGCTTCATATAAATCCATGGAAAGGTAATTGGAAATACGGTCATTTCCTACGATACCCCAACCTAGACGGACTTTAAAATTTGATACCCATTCAACATCTTTCATGAAAGCTTCTTCCGAAACACGCCATGCGGCTGAAAATGATGGGAAGAATCCCCACTTATTTTTATTAGAGAATACAGTTGAACCATCGGCACGTACTGTAGCTGTAAATAAATACCGATTATCATAGTTGTAGTTTCCACGTGCAAAGAATGATAGAAGCGTTTTTTCGCTGTAACTACTTTCAACTCTACTCGGAGTAGCTCCCAGTCCCAGATAGTCATTGCCTAAATTGTCAAAAGGGAAATCCATTGCTTCACCTAGTAAATATTCTGTGCTTTTAAAAGAAACTTCATGACCTAGCATAATGTCATAGTTGTGCTTTTTTACTTTCTGTTTCCAAGTAAGGTTGTTGGAGTTTGTCCATCGCACGTCACGACCCATTTGTGTGCGTCCATAAGGTTTTTGACCGTTACGGTATGCTTCTTTTGAACCATCTTTGTAGAATATGTCTGTGCGATTATTGGTTGTATTGTAGGTTCCTGAAGTCTTGAATGTCAGTCCTTTAATAATTTGCCATGTTGCCGAAGCATTTCCTGACCACATTTCTGCACGTTTGTTATTTGTTACTGACTCGGTTTGCTTAACTGGGTTCACTTGAGCTAAACTTTCACCAGATTCGAGCATCTCAGGGTCAATGGCTGAAGCAAGGAGTTCTTCGTCTGTCAGTTTTAGTCCACCGGTGGGACGGGCACTTAAAATTTGTGCGAGCATATTGAAGCGTCCAGAATCACCGGATGTACCTACACCTTCACGGTTTGTTAATGCATAGTTGACAGTAAAATTAAAAGAAAGACTTTTATTTAATTTCTGATCAAGACGGAATTTACCTGTTGTTTTATTAAAACCACTATTTTTGAAAATACCATTTTCAATATAGCGTGAGAATGATGCATTATATTTAGTATCTTCCGTACCTCCCATGATTGATAAACTATGATCTTGTGACCACGTCGGATTGAATGTTTCATCTTGCCAGTTTACACCGTTTACACCAATATAGTCATCTAGAGATTGATAACGATAAGGGTTTCCATCATCATCATTTCCTGTTTTAAAGTAACTGTCGGAGTATTTAGAGTTTACCTCTCCTTGTAATTTAACGAATTCATATGGAGACAGGACATCTAATTTCTTTGATATTTTACGATAACTAGCTGAACCATTATAGTTAATAATAGGTTTCCCTACTTTTCCAGATTTAGTGCTAATCAATACGACTCCATTTGCTGCACGTGCACCATAAATAGCTGAAGAAGATGCATCTTTCAGAATTTCAATAGATTCAATGTCAGAATTAGACAGATAGTCAATATCATCTACTTCAAAGCCATCGACAATATAGAGTGGAGATGAATCTCCCGTCAGAGTTCCGACACCACGGATATTAATACTGAAACCTGCACCTGGAGTACCATCTGTTGATGTGATTTGCACACCTGCGATTTGTCCTCCTAATGCGCCTGCCACTGAACTGGTTTTAAATCCTTCTACATCTTTGGCTGCTATAGAAGCTACGGAACCAGTCAAGTCACTGCGTTTCATTGTGCCATAGCCAACTACAACTACTTCATCCAGAGTTTGGTTGTCAGGAACCATTTTAATGTTGACGGTAGGTTGGCCGGTAAATTTGATTTCCTGTGTTTTGTATCCAATATATGAGAATGTAATAACAGCACCTTTATTGGCTTTAATTGTATAATTACCATCAAAGTCAGTTATACTTCCTGTTGAAGTTCCTTTTACTTGTACAGTAGCTCCGATGAGAGGAGTATCTGTTTCGTCTACAATAACACCTTTTAAAGTAGCATTTTGGGCATATAGGCTGATCGTTAGGATCAGTGTCAAGAGGGTGAACCACCCTCTTATGCTAATTGATTTTATAAAATTTATATTGTACATAACGATTATTTTTGCATGTATTTATTAGAATTTAGTATCAAACCAGATAAACATAGGAGAAACTCGTGCTCCATTAGTAGCTCCTTGAGGATCTTCTCCTTTGACGCTGTAAGTCATCTGACCAATCATTGCTCCATTAGCATTGCCATCTTTTGTACGCCACATGTTAGGATTAATATGTACCTTAAAGTCGGTCTGATCTATGTATCCTAATGGTTTGCTCAAATCTGCTATATTCTCGAAATATGAGACTGGCTGTCTGGATACACCTGCCGATATGCTATATGAATTCCATAATGTAGATAAGAAATTGTCAACACCTTGTTCTAATTGACCACTTATGTGTGAATCAGGACCTGCTATGTTATAGTAGAAGAAATCGCGTCTATAGTCTAATCTGAAGGTTAATTTGTCTACACCGCTTCCTAAACTTGGAGCTTCAGATACGCCACCTTTCATCGGATTAACTTGGAAGACAAATGGAGTATATTCTAATTGTACATTATTATCTGATACAATAGAGAAATGAAAGAATACTGGTTGACTCACAGAAACTGCAGTTTTTCCCTCTCCAGCTGTAGCTGTAACTATAACCATACCACATTGTCCGGCTTTTAAACCTGTGATAGTGATTTGTCCGGTAGTGGCATCAATAGTAGCATTTGTATTTTTGGGGTTATGTTTCAATTCTACTTCCCATTTTAATGATTCTAATCCACCCGATGCATCTGTTGAGACTGGTGTAGGCTTCACTGTGTTGAGTTTAGCACCAGCTGCAATTCTAAATTGATCAGCATAGTTTTCTATTGGCTGTAAGTTTAGATTGTTTCCATAACGGAAGAAGGTGAAATAATTCGGATTTTCTATAATCTTCAATGTAAATGTCGCAATTTCTGAACCTTTCGTATTTGTTGCCATCACTTGAATAGTATACTGTCCAACAGGAATAGTATTACCTCTTTTTATAGTGATGTTGCCATCCAGATCAAGATTTAATTGTCCTTGAAGTTCAGTTGCGAGGTCTATGAACTCATATTTCACTTCATCACCTTTGAAGTTGTCATTCTTCTGAATATCAATTTCTACAGCTTGAACTTCTTCTACATTAGTATATCCGAAATTGGCAATCGGCTCTATAAATTCGACTGCATTTAATGTGAGTACATTTTCAAATACAACCCCTTCTGTAGAGTATTCGTTTATAACTTTGACACTGATTTCGTATTTTTCTCCATCTTTGAAACCATGATGCGCAGCCACAGACAATACTCCAGTTGTTGGATCTATAGTAATTTTGTCTGTACTTGGGCTTATTGAGCTGATGCTGTAAACCAACCCTTCTGTAGAACCCTTCAGTACCGGTGGGTTGCTCTGGAAAGTTGTTTCCGGACTAAGCTCTCCCTCTTCTTCTATTTTACCTTCATTGGGAGTATATGTTAGAGACAGGGGCCTGGAAGTGATATTAATTTCCAATGCATTTTCAAAAATACCCATTTCAGGATCTTCTCCAGTCGCTGCTGTTGTTAATTTAAATGATAAGATGTATTTGCCAGGTTGGATATTCTGGTTACCTTTGATTATTGATATTTCGCCGGTTTCCGAAACTGTAAAATAAGTATCTGGGTCTTCTATTATAGTTTCATTCCATACAACGGAAGCAATTGTGTAGTTTGTAATGGAAATATGATTGCCTTCCGTTGTTATTTGTGAGGTCGGTAATTCTTGACTGCTTTCTGTATCAATAATATCTGCATATTCTACCTGAAGTTTTTCAGGAATGGCTTTGATGCCATCTGGCACAGGTTTCATCATATTGATTTCTACAATATCTGCATATTCGTATCTGTTACCATTAGAATAGCAAGAGATAGATAATTTGTACAAGCCTACTGGAGTATTACCTGTACTATTTAATGTAATTTTTCCTGTTTCTGAATCAATGGTAAAGATATTGCCAGAAAAGGCTTCTCCATCAAGTGTTATTTTGGTAATACTAAAATCGTATGGAGTACTACCTTTGTAAGTCGGACTACTGATAATTCCTGTCATGGAAGGTCCGATATCAGTCATGCCTGTGTAGTAAATAGTAAACTTCGTGAAGTCAGTGGTTTCCGTATCAGTACAAGAACTATTGACTACTGTCAATATGATTACTATGAGTGTTCCTAGTAATCTTGAAGTAATGTTTAGTAATTTAGATCTCATATTTTAAGAGTTATTAGTTTATAAGGTATATGATAATGGGTATATAGTTCCTCCTACATTTACTTCTATAGATACGCTATTTTCACTATATCCATTATCTGTGAAATGAGCAGATATGTTATTTATATCAGTGCTTTTTTTAACTGGTATGATAACTGTGATATAACGTGCTGTTTCATTAGATTCTTTATTCATATCTATAGTATATGATTGCCGGTCATTAAAGTTACCGTCAACAAGATATGCTATGCGTCCTGTAAAAGGTGAACAGGTTATCTCCTTATTGGCAAAAGTGCGTACAATGATATTATTGTCATTGCTAAATGCTGTGTGAACGCCGTTTTCTTCCTTGTCCATAACTACCTCGGTACTACTACCTTCGCAAAGATTAAAACTTAGATTTACAGTACCTTCAGCACTCCCAATACCTTCGTCTACCAGTACGAAAAATTCTTTATTTACATAAAATACAGCACGACGGTGTTTTAAGTTGTCATATCCTTGATTCTCAAATACAACAAGTTCTGTTGCACCTTCTTCAGATTTTAAAAGTTTGCCCTCGGCCTTTTTTATGTTTTGCTTCCCTAATGATAATGTATTATGCTTGTCAATACCGCGAAACCAATAACGTAGTGTGTTGTCGCCACCAGTACTGTAATAGGTGCATACTCCTGAATCGGGGAAAAAATTACGCCCATTGTGATAAAGTTCAAATGTTCCATTATCAGGTTGATTATGGCTGTATGCACTGATAGAATTGGAGGCGTCATTACTTTTATTATTACTTAAAATCATGACAGTAGAGCCATATGTCCAGCCGTTACGTAATATGTAATATCCTGCCTGGTCAAATAATTTCATATCGTTATTAGGCGTATGTCCTTGGGGAGTACCGCCGTTACCTGCAGTTTGCATGTATTTAAGTTCCTCACTGTCAGGGAACATTTCTACATATTGTTTGAAATTTGTATTTTTAAGTACATTACGTGTTCGGCTCCATGAATCATTAAACATGGGGACTACATTATCAGAGCCTTTGCTAAAATAGTTGGGATAAGTGAAATGCATTACTACTTCAGCTGCTTTGCGAAGCGGTTCTGTAAAATTACTAGGCAACTTACTGGAAAGTTGGTTTGCCTCTGCTAATTTCATAGCCTCATAGAAATCTGCTACAATACCTATATGATAATGAAGAGACATTTCTTTATGCCATCCATCACTCATTATCTGATTTTGCACTTCTTCACTAAGTATTTGGTAACCAGTTCCCATCCATTTTTCAGCATTTTTGAATTCCGGCATTAGTGTTCCAGCAGTTGCCAGTGCATTAGCTTGTGATATCAGAATATTACCTCCTGATTCATAAGGATAATCAACAAGAAAGTCCGCTTGTTCTGCAAACTCTACTAAAAAAGTAGTAAGCCATTCTGGTGTGAAATTAATAGAGTTTTTGAAATATTCCAGTAATTGTACTTGATCATTGATACGAGTTGCTACTTGCAATTGCCACCAAGACGTTGTGTTTGTACCGCTTTCCGGTTTAGGATTTTGGTTTATCCAATTATTATATACCTCAATCCATGATTGAATGTATTTTTCATTTCCGCTAATTCGATAGGCTTTAGCCTGTGGAATAAACCATTGATGGCGATGGAGCTGTTTCTGATACTCATCAGAGGCGCCTTCTGGAGAAAATGTCCAATTAATCGTTCCATCTTTCTTTAAAGAATATGGTTTCAATGTTTCTTGATCTTCATAGAAATTGTTTACATGAAAGCGATAGTCCTCCAATGCATAATCCGCTTTTGCTTGATCTGCTTCCGAGATTGTTACATTAATTAAGGACAAATTGGGATTAGTAACATTGGTTCTTGTTCTGTAGTATTCCAATAAAGCATTGGCCGCGTAATAATATTCCCCTGTTTCATAGAATTCTTTCACTTTTTCTAATCCGGGATAATTAAGGTTGATAATGTCGAATACGTTGGTATTTACAACATCATTGGGCTTAGAATCGGGGAGTAGATCTATATCTACATTTCCTCCGGTTAATAGATCGTCGTCATCGTCTGCGCATCCTGTAAAAGCGAAAAGCGCACATAAACAAATAAAGAAGATGTTCTTCATACTTTATTAGGTTTTTAATTATTAAAAGTATATTTTACTGTTTGCAAAAATAGATTATTAAATTATAGAAACTGGCTTAGCTTGTTCACACTTTGTTCAAAAATGATTTTTTTGATATTAAATTTGTTGAATCATATATTATTTCTGTCTAAAAAGCCTGTTACGGATCTGATAGCAGGCTTTTTATGTATCATAATGTAATCTAATCTACCAATGTTTACAAGGTTGGTTTTGTACATTTTTACCTCCTCTGGTGAATGATTTTTAATCCATAATGATTTTTAGAAGTATGAGGAATCGGAGAAATGATAAAATCTGGCTTTTCTCCTTGGGGGGAAATGAAGACCTCTTCTCCTTTCTTTAAATCAATTTGGAAGGTGTTGTTAGGGAATGATTGTATAGTGAAGTTTCTTTTTCCTTCAAAAATAGGGTTAACTATATCAGTCGTTATAATGCAAGGCTCTCCTGCCAGACTTTTAATATGGATAAATTGTGTCTTTCCTTGCTTTCTACTGGCAGATACTTTAAATGCCCCTTCCGTGCGCAGACCTGAATAAGCAATGTCTTTCCATGTAGCGGGAATAGCTGGGAAAATGCGAATCTTTCCCCCCCAACTCTGTAATAACATATCGTGAATGCTTTGGGCGGCAGATAAAGGTGTCTCAATAACTGGCCCACTTTCTTTATACATAGTCGTCGAACTAAGAAATTTACCAAATAATTTATTTAGATAGGTTAGTGCATCGTCTCCCTTTCCGATAGCAGAGGAAATGGAAGATGCTCCTGTGCATGAGTAACCTAGGAGAGCTTTGGGCTTGCTTTGCCAAAAAGACAATGATTTCTCAATCATTTCAATATCATTCGGTTGTTCTTTATTAATTAAGTATAGAGGATAAATAGCAAGTAAATGTGAATAATGTCTGTGTGAGAAAGCATACGGCATATCTTTTCCGATAAGTAATCCATTCTCGTCTGTGGGGTAAGGAGTAAGTTTAAGAAGCACATTTTTCCATGTCTCAATCAATGAATCTTGGATATTCAGACGATGGGCTGATTCTAGTAGTGTTTGGCATCCCCAACGTAGCAGAGCGAGGTCGAAATTGCAATCTTCCACGGTGTCATATTCGGGGGAGTAAGTTGCTGGGAGATGAAGTTTTCCATCGTCTCCTTCTTTCAGGAAATGTAAATAGTAGTTGATTGATTCTTTTAATAAAGGAAATAATTTATTTCGTAGAATATCATCATCCATTTTATGACGGTAGATAAGCCATAGGTTGTGACAGGCCCATGGAAGTAGTCCTACTTGAGCTTTGCCTTTTCCTGGAATTCCTACTTCTGTAGTCATACATTCCAAATTGGAAGCAACCCCTATTCCTAATGAGTTATGGCGGTAAGCTTTGGGAATGTTGAGGCGTAACTGATCTATATGATTGTAGAGGGCATTTTCTAAAGAAGCTGCCAGATCTAGATGGTCGGAAGTATTCAGTGCCCAATAGGTAAGTTGAACATTGAGATTCCACCAGACATTCGGCCATGGGGTTTCGGTTAGCCACGGGCCTGTGTTATCTATTAGAGCACGATCACCACGTGTTGCAGAGGCTAATTTATACATCTGTATCCAGTAGAAGTTTTCTTTTTGTGCTTCCGGCAGTGTTATGAAACTACTAGGATAAAAAGTATTCCACCATTTACGATGTGTTTTTTGCATGGATTGATAACCTTTACGTATAGCTTTTCGGATTTCAGCTTTGCATATTTCACTCGAATTGTTTTGAGGATATGTATGTGTTAGGTTTATCCATAAGGTGCGTTCTGTTTCGGGATTATGTGTTTCTTGCCATCCAATGCTCGTTTCTCCTCCTGCCAATAATTTCTGGACAGATAGATTGACTTCTTTCTCATTACTGATTTTTGCTGTCGGATTGAGTTCGTAATCTTTTGGTATTTTATTGGCTTTTCCTTGTCTTTTGAAAATCAAATAACGAGGACTATTAGCTTCAGCTGCTATCCATTCCCATTGGAAGTCATGTTCGTCTCCTTCTGTTGTTGCTTTTACTATTATCATCATTTCATCCGCATGGACAAAACTTCGCAAGTGGATGACTCCTTTAGTTGTCGTAATATCTGTTGAAACTTCGGCATTCCAAAGGTCAAGATGCATCGTTCCATTGATTATTTTGCCCTTAGGATGTAGGGCAAAATGTCCGGTAAGTAGTCTGGGGATTCCGAATACATCTCTTTTAGTGCGGTGATCATGTACATCGCAGTTGGCTGTTTCTAAGCGCAAGTAGTTCTTTCCAGGTTCTTTATAAATCATTAGCCCAAGCTTTCCGTTACCTAAAAAGGCGGAATCATACCAATATTCGGGTAACTTTTCCCATATCATATCTTGTTGACTCATAAATTGGGGCCAGTCAATATCTTGTTTTATAGTTGCCGGGTGAGCATTCACAAAAAGAATGCTGATTAATGATAAAAGTAGGTAAGAATACAGTTTGTTTAAAGAATTCATAGTATGCTTTTTCATCTATTAATTAATAATGCTCTCTCTGCAAATATATAGAGTATGACAATTTTACGACTATTGGTATTGTTGAATAGTCTTTCATTTTTGTCTAATGTTTTTGTTTGTATGAGGTAAAGAATGTATTTCTTCTTTAAAGGTTGAAGATTTTCGGGAATTAGCTTTCAGTATTCGTTATGTAGAATATTACTCCTTTTAGATACAATAATGATCTTATTGGCTACTTTTAAGTAATAGCTTCCCTATTGATATTTATTTCATTGCCTAATGAGTTTTCGTTTGACTTAAGTCGAACGATAGTTTAACTAAAGTCAAGCGTTCGTTCAACAACTGTCAAACGAAAGCTCGCTTAGTAATAAGATAAATAATGCTAATAAGAGAATAAATTGAAAGCTGCATAGTAATGTATTATTGTCAGTAATAGCATTTTATGTTCTTTTCCGAACCGAAATGAACATAAATCTCAAGTCAGCAGATTCATATTCGGAATTCAATGATTTATCCTTTTATTTTCTTAATATACTCCGTGGGTAAACATCCGAAATACTTCTTGAAACTCGTAGCAAAATAAGATGGTGTATTGAATCCTACCATTGTGCTGACCTCTGCTATCGTGTAGCGACCATCCTTGAGTAACTTTGCTGCTTCGTTGAAACGGATCTTTCGTATAAAATCGATAGTCGATTCGCCTGTGATAGCTTTCAATTTAAGATGCAGGTTAGAACGACTCATATTCATTTCTCTGGCAAATTCGTCAGTAGAGAATTCAATATTATCCATGTTTTTTTCTACAATAGCTACGGCACGTTTCAGTAAAGCTTCATCCATGGCGTTAAACGTAATCTTTTCCGGTTCCACTTCCAGGGATTTGGAATACCGTTCAAGCATACGTCTACGGGTACGCATCATATTCTGTATCTTCGTAGTCAGGATAGCAAGTGAGAATGGTTTCGGGATGTAATCATCCGCACCCATTTGCAGACCTTCCATCTGGTCTTTGACTTCGCTTTTAGCAGACAGGATAATCACGGGAATATGACAGGTACGGATATTTTGCTTCACATTCTTACACAGTTTGATACCATCCATCACAGGCATCATGACATCAGTTACAATGATGTCAACTTCATTGTCTTTCAGTTTTTCCAAGGCTTCTTCACCATTCCCGGCTTCCAGCGTATTGAAGAGTTCTGCAAGTCCGCTACTAAGATAATGGCGGATTTCATTATTGTCTTCTACAATAAGAATAGTGCCACGCTTCTTGTCGCCGGCTTCGATCGTTTCGTTTTCGACCTTTTCCGTATCAATGAAATACATTTCTTTCGAGTTGGTGGAATATACCTGACCTTCCTCATTCAGAGTGTCATTAGAAGCCAATTCGGAGGATTTATAGGTATTTATGTCTTGTGGCAGATAGACAGAGAAAGTACTGCCTTTACCCTCTTCACTATCCAGTTCGATACGACCATGGTGCAATTCTACCAAACGTTGTACCAGTGAAAGACCGATACCACTTCCTACGTGTTCACTCTCTATCTGATAAAAACGTTCGAATATTTTTCCCTGTTTGTTGATAGGAATGCCAATACCAGTGTCACTAACTTGCAGTACCAGCCAATTATTTTCCTCTTTCAATGTCACAGTGATGCTTTGACCGCTTTCCGTATATTTGAAAGCATTTGAAAGCAGGTTATTAACAATCAGTTCCAGATAATTAGGATCAAAAAGTTCCTCTTTATCTTCCAATTCGGAATGGAGAGTATAAGTAATCTTTTTGTGGCGTGCCAGTTTATCATAGAACAAGAAGTTATCTTGTATTAGTTGATGCGCATTCTCTTTCTTTACTTTCAGCTCGAAAACTCCCAATTCGGCACGGCGATAATCCATCAATTGATTGACAAGATGCAGCAGGCGATTAGCGTTGCGTTGGATATATTCCAACTGATTACGAGTCCAGCGGTCACTGATCTTATTGATTATTTCTTGTAGAGGAGCTAAGATAAGAGTCAACGGCGTGCGAAGCTCATGGGAAATATTGATGAAGAAACGCATCTTCATCTGGTTGATTTCTTCTTGATGTTCCTTATCCCTGCGTTCAATCTCCAACTCTGCCTCCATGCTTTTACGCATCCAGAAGAAGCGGAAGACGAAAGTGATAAAGCCGATAAAAATAGCGAGGAAAAGCACGATTGCCCACCAGGTCTTGTACCATATAGGGAGAACAATGATTTCTAACATCGTAGGTACAGTGTTCCATTTCCCGTCACTATTAGCAGCTTTTACCAGAAAATGATAAGTGCCTTGCGGCAAGTTGGAATAGGAGACAGCACGTTTGTCTGTCAGATAATACCACTCTTTATCATATCCTTCCAATTTATAAGCGAAAGTATTGTGTTGACCTGAAATATAGTTGGATACCACAAATTCAAGTGTAAAAGCCGTTTGCCATGATTTTAGCGTGATACTTTTTGTTTCATTGATATTCTTAGTCAAGATACCGGTTTCATCATCCGGACGGACTGTTTTGTTAAACAGTTGAAGTTTAGTGATAACTACCGGAGGAGTGTAAGGGTTGTCCAGTAGGAGTTCCGGGCGGAAAGTTGTGATCCCGTTGATACCTCCGAAGTACATTTGCCCGTTAGAGGTGCGGCAGAATGAAGATGTATTAAACTGATTACTTTGCAACCCGTCGGATTCTGTAAAATTGCGGAACTTCTCTGTCTCCGGATTGAAACAGGAGATACCACGGTTGGTGCTCACCCAGAGACGTCCGAAAGTATCTTCCAGAATACCGTAGACCACATTATTGGGTAAACCGTTAGCTGTTGTATATCGTTTGATTTTCTTTTCTTTTTCATTAAAACTGTAGAAACCTTCACGCGTACCTACCCAAATGATGCCATTGGCAGCTTCATAAATGCAATTGGTAAACATCTTTGTTACAGATGATTCCGGAAGGATAGGAGTTTTTTCTATTTCGATCCCTTCCTGCTGAAAGACTGATATACCTTCTTCACCACCAATCCAAAGACGTTTACGAGAATCTCTGAACAGGATTGTGATTCGTTGTGAAGTAAATGGCGTACCGTCTTTTTCTTTATCTATGGTGGTGAAGCTCCGTTTCTCCGGATTAAAACTAACCAGTGCACTTAAAGTTCCTAATAAGATACTACCTTCCTTGTCAGGAAGAATGGCATACACATTTTCATTGACCAACTGGCTATTCAGCTGATTGAAACTTTCCATTTGTCCACTGTTGCGGTGGAGAACAGTCAGACCACCGGCATGTGTTCCTATATATACTAATGATTTTTGTTCGTCTACATATACGGCTTTGATATTGTTGGAACCAATACCGATTTCCCGTTCGTTTTCCTGCAGGATATAGTGTGTAAACTGTTGTGTATTTGGATTATATAAATTCAATCCACCATCATTTGTTCCTATCCATAAGTTCTTATTCTTATCTTCGGTAATGCAACTGACTACGTTGTCACTTAAAGAATTCTTATATGGAATACGTTGGATATTCTTGAATCTGTTGCGGATCGGATGATAATAGTTTAGTCCTCCGAAATATGTTCCAAGCCACATTCCGCCCTGCGAATCCATAAAGATACTGCGGACCGAACGCTGTGACAGACTGCCGCTTTCTACCGGACTACTGCTGTAAGAAACGAAAGAATCGTTTCCTTCATGATAAATGTTTAGATCATTGAATGTTCCTATCCATAGGCGATTTTGCGAATCCAATGCCAGAGAACGGATATAATTGGAACTGATACTTTTAGGATTGGAAGAAGAATGATGATAGGCCTTGACTTCTTGTGTTTTCGGGTTAAATAGAAGTAGACCGGCTCCTTCGGTAGCTATCCAGATGCGGGTAGGAGATTGTTGCAAAATGGCTTGAATCTGTTTAGTGCCCGTTATCGGAGTAATTCTTTCCAGTTTCTTTTGAGGAATGGAGTAGCTGTAAAGCCCGTCAACCGGGGTGCCGATATAGATAATATCGCCTTGCCTGTAAAGAGCAGAAGCCACTATCTTATGCATAGCCGTACTAAAAGAATCATCAACGAATCGTGATTCTTTAATATCGAACATAGTCAGACCTTCCTGTGTACTTATGAGCAGTTGTTCCGGTGAGATCTCCGCAATACCGTTGATTTGTAGCTTCTTCCCCTTCTTTTCGTAGAAGAAATTTCTGAACTTATCCTTCTCCTCATCATAATATGACAAACCATCCCGCGTGCCGATCCAAACCCGTCCCTGACTGTCAGTCTTTACGATTCGCGAAATGTCATTAGCGATGCTGTTCGGATCATCTTCATTGTGCTGATAAACTGTAAATGAATACCCATCGTACTTGTTAACTCCGTCATAAGTTGCGAACCACATATTGCCTCGTTGGTCCTGATCGATAGAGAATACAGTACTTTGTGACAATCCTTCATTAATAGAGATATAGGAGAAGTTGATTTGCTCCGGAATATCAGAAAAAGCATAATTAACCCCTGTGCATAGAAAAAGTAGACAGATTGCTATTTTGTTAAGGCTGCTCATTATTAGTTCATAAGATTAATAATGGCATCAAAGATAGTGAAATCTTTGATATACCCCATGAATTGGCTGGAAAACTATACAATCTTTCCGCCCCGCGTCAAATGTCTTTTTTCATAATGAGGTGATTCTCATTGTCGATACGTTGGTAAGATATTTCGTTCATAATGCTTCGTATGAGGAATATTCCCAGACCTCCGATTGGACGTTCCTCCAAAGAAAGTGTAACATCTACTTCATCTACTTGTGTCGGATCAAAAGAGGCTCCTTTGTCCGTTAATAGGAAAACAAGTTGTTTTTCGCTGTAAGTTACTCTTAATAGGATGGTGTGTTGCTCTTGAGTTGGATAGGCGTACATAATAATATTGGCTACGGCCTCTTCCAATGCCAGATTGATATTCATTGTCGTTTCAAATGACAAAGAAAGTTCCTCTCCCAGTTCTTCGATGAAACTGGCTAAAACTGAAATTTCATTTAAATCGTTTGAGATCTTAATTTCTCTTTCCATAATGATATGTGCTTAATTGTTTGTTGTCCCGGGTTCATATTGAATAAGTAAAATAGTCAAGTCATCGCTGGCTTCGGCTTCCTTGACATGCTCTGCTATAGAGTCCACTATACCATTTACAGTGGTACGTACGTCAGACGTGGTATTATCAGACAATGTTTCCAATAATTTCTCGTCTCCATATAGCTCTTTCTCTGTATTTTCAGCTTCTGTCACTCCATCGGTGTAAAGGAACAGTTTACTTCCTTTTTCCAATGTCGTTTCATCTTCGGTATAGGCAAATTCTTCAATGACGCCAACAAATATCTGGGTCTTGAATTCCAGGAAAGAAACCTGGCCGTCCGGACAAATCAGTATGGGAGGATTATGTCCGGCATTACACAGTTTCAGTTTCCCCGTTTCCAAATCAAGGATTCCGACAATAAGTGTAACAAACATGTTGGATTCATTATTATCAGAAATCGAATTGTTCATATCCGTCACAATCTTGGCCGGTGAAAGCACCTGCTGAGATAAAGTGCGGAACAGACTGCGGGTGATTGCCATAAACAGAGAAGCGGGTACGCCTTTTCCTGATACATCGCCGATTAGGAAGTAGAGGCGGTTACCATCCATATAGAAGTCATAAAGATCTCCGCCTACTTCTTTCGCAGGGTGAAGTATGGCGTGCAAATCTACATCACTGCGTTCGGGGTAGGGAGGGAATATCTTGGGAAGCATTCCCATTTGTATTTCCCGGGCTATAGAAAGCTCGCTTTCAATCCGTTCTTTGCTGGCAGTCGTGTCTTTTAGTTCAACTACGTAAGTAGATAAAGAGTGCTGCATGAAGATAAGCGAATCATATAGATCCCTGATTTCATCGTTGGAATGCACTTCTGGTATGGTAACATCAAATCGTCCGGTCGCAATTTCGCGGGCTGACTCGGAGAATTTCTCCAGTGGGCGGACAAGGCGTCGGATGATGCTGTACACAATCAGGAATAAGGCTATCATCCCCACTATAAAAGTATAGATGATTGTTCGGGATGTACTGTCTAGTTCCTGAAGAATAATCTGGCTTGGACAAACGGTACATACTGACCATCCAATCTGGGGAATAGTTGTGTAAAATGCATACGAATCTACTCCTTTGTTATCGAAACGCATGGTTCCGGTATGTCCTGCCAGCATTTCATGTCCGATCTGTTCCTGTGCAAGATTCTCTTTGGCAAAAGCTTCAGAGAATATCGTTTCGTTCATGATCTTATTCCTGTCCATGTGGGTCAGGAAACTTCCGTTGCGACTGATTAAATAGGTGTAGCTGGAAGGATATGGCTTCAGCAAGCTAATTGTATCAGTGAATTGTGTCAGAGATATATTGGCTGTAAAGACTGCGACTAATTTCCCATCGCTGTCAAACAGCGGTTTGGCATAAGTACTCATGATGAAATTTCCCCCTCCGTCATCATAATAAGGTTCGCTCCAGTAAGGTTGTTTAAGCAGTTGGGGGATGAGATACCAGTCCATGCATGGATAGTCATAATTCTGGCTACCCAATACTTGGTAAGTGATCTCGCCGTTTATTTCATCTTTGAAGGAAGCATAAGGCATGAAATATTTCCCTTTTTCTTTGTAATAATCGGGAACGAAAGCGATGCCACTTCCTACAATGAACTGATTGTTTCTAACAACGGATTCAATAATATTGTGTAAAGAATCCGGGTGGTCTATATTTTTTTCCAATACCCAAACGGACTGCTCTATGGTAGTCTCTACCGACAATAGCTGACCGCTGATTTCAGTTGCAATGTTACTTAATAGTCCATGAGTACGTTCAATGGCAAAGTCCGTTACTTTCTGGTGGCTATAATAATAAAATAGCGCCATAATAGTAGCAAAGATAATCAACGTAAAGGAAAGTACGTAGATACTTAGCCGGGTTGCAAAGGAACGGGAAAAAGTGTGTTTCATGAATGAATGTGATTATTTTACGAAATTTTCATAACGAATGTCGCTGGTGTTTTTGATTTGATCTGGCAACAAAATACTAGTTGCCAGATCAAATACTTCTCGGCTTAGCCGATAGGGACGTTGCCCGCTCTTCTTGTTTGTTTGTAGCCGTAAGATTTCATCCAACATTTTACGCTGGTGATATCTGTTGGTTCCTATGTTGTGTTGATGCACTTGTTCCATTATAATGTCCAATGTTTGTTCGCGGTGTTCGTTTGCCCATTCCCACCCACGTATGCTGGCACGGGCTAGTTTCTGTACTGCTTGAGGATATTTCTGATAGAATTCTCTGGTAACATAAAGCCCATCTTCTGGCAGATTGTATCCATAATCTGAGAAATGCATGATATGAATTGAATCAGTCTTTACACCGGCTTCAATCAGTTGTAGAAACTCATTGTAACTTCCTACGAGACAAATATCTACAGCTTTCGATAGGAAAATGTTGACTCCTCCATTGAAACGTATCCATTCCACCTGGAGTTGATATTTGTTGGCTATTTGATCCAGTAGTTCTTGACTAAGATGATTCCATACCCCTATTTTCTTATGTTGCAAAGATGAAATACCCTTGAGTGGCGAACGACTGACAAGCATCAGACTGTTTTCCTGTGAGGTTTGCAAGATATTAACTACCTGTGCACCTGCAAAATATTCAGTCAAGGCATACGATAGGTTCATAACTACCGCTTGCGAATACCCTTTCTGCAGAAAAGAAAAAGAGCTTGCCGAAAGCGAAGGATGTACCACATGTACGTCAAGTCCCTCTTCCTTGTAGAATCCCAGTTTGTCGGCTACGTAATAGCCTGCAAATTGTGCTTGTGCCGTCCATTTGGGTGTGAGATTAATGGATTGTGCATTCACCGGTTCTGTCAGAAAGAACAGAGATAGCAAGATACTGCAAATAATAGATGCTTTTCTCATTATCAATGGGATTAACGAATGATAAAAAGGCCGGAACAGCCTGTCATATCGAATATTTTCCGTATTTCCGCACGCATAGCTTCCAAAACAAGTTGTCCATTGTGTTGTTTTACACTTTTTTGGAGGGTTATCAGGCTTCTTAAACCGGAACTGCTGATATATAGCAATCCTTCGCAATTGATTATTATATTAGGATTTTGAACGCTTAATAAAGGTTGGATGAGAGCATTGAATTCATTAGTATTGGCAGTATCTAATCGTCCTTCAACAGTGAGTATGATTACTTCCTCTATTTTACATAAATTCGTTTTAAGAGTTGCTTCCGGTTTGAAATCCATTTCTATATTTTTAGTCAGGATTAGTTCGTTTTGGCTGTCCGTCGAATGATATTCTACTTTATCCATTGTTCGGCGAATCAGGAAGAGGCCCAAACCTTGTGTCAGTTGCTGTTCCAAAGATAGTGCATTTCCTGATGCTTCATTTTCAGATTTTGTAGGATCGAATGAAATACCATCGTCAATAATCTGGGCAATCAGTAGGCCGGGGGCCACGGAAGTTCTCAATGTAATTTCACCTTTTTGATTTTGAGGATAACCGTGATGGATAATATTGCTTATTGCTTCTTCAATAGCCAGATTGAGACTCATTGTTATGCCGGAAGGTAAATGTAATGACATGCCTAATTCTTCGATGAATTGGGCAATTATTGCAATTTCCTCTACCTGATTTTCGATAGTGATTTCCTTTTCCATATTCTTTAAGTAGCGCGTCATATTATAATTTATTCTTGTTTGGGGTGAATGCTGCCACAAAAGTATTAGTAAAGGTGAAAAGTCTGAAATATATTACCCTCAAATGGTTCCCATTTTAGCAAATATCCCTATATTGGGACGCTTTTTACGAGTGGGATGCTCCCGTTCTTTTCGCGAAAAGACTACTTTTGTCGCTCAAAACAAAAAAAACATGGTAAACGTAATTGTTCTCTGCATTGAATTGTTGTTGGATATTGTGGGCTTGGTATTGGGAATACTTGTTTATTCACGTTCTTCAGATAATAATGGACTGACAAAAGCATGGGGAGTATTGGCTATCACTCTGTCCCTTCTTCTTTTGTGTGATAATCTGGAATGGATGTGGATTTTCAGTAGAGGAGGTGAGGAGACGATTCCGCGTTTTACTGAAGTTCCGATGAATCATCTTTCGATATGGCATATTGTCCGGGTGATTGTCTTTTTTCAGTTCTTTTCTATTTTTCCTATAGCTTCATTGAAGCCGGGATGGATGACTTTTTCAAGAGTCGTCAGTTTATGTATCCCTATTTTGCTGATTACATGTATAGCTTGTTGCTATGAGTTTTTCAACGGTCACTATACTACTCTAAAATCTTTTGCCTCCATTCGGGAGAATATTGGTGAACAGGATGTACGGGTAAGGCTGATGCTGTTTGTAATCAGTGTAATTACTCCTTCCGTAAATTTCCTTTTTCCATATATGAGACGATGGATTCCCGTCCGGCGTAAACAGAGCCAGGCAATGTCGATTTATATGATGTGTTTTGCTATCATCATGTCCGGCTATATTTGGCTGATGCTGGGCACTAGTGGATTATGTTTTAACGTATTCGGCTATATTGTAATCCTTCCCGTCCTTTTTTTGAATATACTATATTTGCGTAATGAGAATCCGCTTTCTTTACCTCCCCAGCCTGTAGAAGAGCTGGAGATGGAAGAAATAGAAGCCATCCGGGAAATTGCGGTTTCGCCTGTCGTTCTTGAACTATCCAACCAGATGCAAAGTCTCATGAAACATAGTAAATCGTTTACTAATCCTCAATATTCCTTGCAGGAATTTCTGAATGATTTGAATACGAATGAAAACAGGCTCAATAAAGCTCTTCATTATGATGGTTTTTCCGGTTTCAGGGATTATATTAATTTCTACCGTTTGCAGTATTTTAAAGAACAGGCACAGTTGAAAAGGGAGCTTACAGTAAAGGAATTAATGTTTTTGAGCGGCTTTACCTCCCGCTCCAGTTTTTACCGTTATTTTGCGAGTGTGGAAAAAATGTCTCCCAGTGAATATATGGAGATGCTCAATAGAGAAAATTAATAAGGGGTGTGGGAAAAGAATCACCACAGATCATAGAATTAGCACGGATTTGATTGTAATTCAAAGATTATCAATGCAGAATCAATGTTTCTTTTATGTAATCTGTGGTGAAACTTGAAACTAACAGGTTATTTATTTAGCTAAATCTCCTATTTCGTCTAAATTCTTCTGAATATCATCATCAGTCAATGAATAGTTTACCAAGTCACCGGCCAAATACTTATCATAAGAAGTCATATCAATCAGTCCATGTCCGGAAAGGTTGAACAGAATCACTTTTTCTTCTCCTGTCTCCTTGCATTTGTTAGCTTCGCGGATAGCTGCTGCAATAGCGTGGCTGGATTCAGGAGCCGGAATAATACCTTCAGACTGTGCAAACAGACAACCTGCTTCGAAAGATTCCAATTGCTGTATATCTACTGCTTCCATCAGATTGTCCTTGAGCAACTGTGAAACGATGACACCTGCACCATGATAGCGAAGACCGCCGGCATGGATATGGGCCGGAGCAAAATTGTGTCCTAAAGTAAACATCGGTAGCAACGGAGTATATCCGGCTTCATCACCGAAGTCATACTGGAACTTACCACGTGTCAGTTTCGGACAAGATGCAGGTTCGGCAGCAACGAAACGAGTCTTTTTTCCTTCCTGTATCGTGTGACGCATGAATGGGAAAGAGATACCTCCGAAGTTGGAACCACCTCCGAAACAACCGATTACGATATCCGGGTATTCGCCTGCCATTTCCATTTGTTTTTCGGCTTCCAGTCCGATAATAGTCTGGTGAAGAGTAACATGGCTAAGTACAGAACCGAGCGTATATTTGCAGTTGGGAGTCATTTGTGCCAGTTCGATAGCTTCAGAAATGGCTGTTCCCAATGAACCCTGGTAAGTAGGGTGTTTAGTCAGAATATCCTTACCGGCGCGGGTAGACATCGATGGAGAAGGGGTCACCTGTGCTCCGAAAGTCTGCATGATGCTGCGGCGGTATGGCTTTTGTTCATAGCTGATTTTTACCTGATAAACAGCAGCTTCCAAACCGAAAACCTTAGCTGCATAAGAAAGAGCGGCTCCCCATTGTCCGGCACCGGTTTCAGTGGTGATGTTGGTAACTCCTTCTTCTTTGCAATAATAAGCCTGTGCCAATGCAGAGTTCAACTTATGTGAACCGATAGGGCTGACACTTTCATTCTTAAAATAGATATGAGCCGGAGTACCGAGTGCTTTTTCCAATCCATAAGCACGAACCAGCGGAGTACTGCGATAGTACTTATACATTTCGCGCACTTCTTCCGGTATTTCGATCCATGCATCGGTCTGATTCAGTTCCTGATGACACAGTTCCTTAGCGAAAATCGGATACAAGTCTTCCGCTTTCAGTGGTTGTTTGGTTCCCGGATGTAACGGAGGCATAGGTTTGTTTACCATATCAGCCTGAATGTTGTACCAGTAGTGTGGAATTTCTTCTTCGGGTAAAATATACCGTTTTCTTTTTTCACTCATAATATTGTAGTTTTTTAGTTTCTTGTTGCCAAAAGTACTCAATTTTTTAATATTCAGAAAATTTTGTCAACAAAGAATCGGTTCTAATTGTTATTTTACTTAAGTTTGCACGACCCTGTTAAAAAAGATGATATGAAGATTTATCATAAGTTTTTATTGTATCAAAATAAACTGCTAAAACCCTATGTACGTATCCTGTTAGGACTGGTAGAAGCACTCACCTATCTGGCATCTCTGTTGTTGATTGTCGGAGTAGTATATGAACACGGTTTTCCCTTATCCGTAGATGAAGTGGCTAATTTGCAGACATTGTATAAAACAGTCTGGATTATCTTTCTGATTGATGTTACTTTACATATTTCACTGGAATACCGGAATACTAAAAAACAATACCGGCGATTAGCCTGGATATTAAGCGGGTTATTATATCTTACTCTAGTACCCGTCATTTTTCACCGTCCGGAAGAAGAAGGAGCTATTTTGCAGATTTGGGAATTCCTGCATGGGAAGTTTTATCATCTCCTGTTATTACTAGTCCTTTCTTTCCTCAACTTGTCCAATGGGCTGGTGCGCCTGTTGGGACGGCGTACCAATCCGTCTTTGATATTGGCAGTCAGTTTTATGGCTATTATCCTGATTGGTACAGGTTTGCTGATGCTTCCGCGCTGCACGGTGAATGGTATTACCTGGGTAGACTCTTTATTTACGGCTACCAGTGCCGTATGTGTTACAGGTTTGGTTCCGGTAGATGTATCCACTACATTCACCACTTCCGGATTAGTTGTCATTATTCTATTGATTCAGATTGGAGGGTTAGGAGTGATGACATTAACCAGTTTCTTTGCCATGTTCTTCATGGGGAACACCTCCATTTATAATCAGCTTGTTGTGCGTGATATGGTTAGTTCCAATTCGTTAGGTTCATTACTGTCCACCTTATTATATATATTGGGTTTTACCTTAGTCATTGAAGGGATTGGCATGATTGCGATTTGGTTTAGTATACACGGTACGCTGGGAATGACTTTGGAAGGTGAGCTAGGTTTTGCAGCTTTCCATTCTATATCAGCTTTTTGTAATGCGGGTTTTTCTACGCTTTCCGGTAATTTAGGGAATCCGATGGTGATGACCAATCATAATGGACTGTTTATTTCTGTTTCTTTGCTGATAATCTTCGGTGGTATCGGCTTCCCCATTCTTGTCAATTTCAAGGATATTGTATTATATCACCTGCGTCGTTTCTGGAAATTGGTCCGTACACGTAAACTGGATCGTCACAAAATGCAGCATCTTTATAACCTGAATACGAAGATTGTGTTAATCATGACTTTCCTGCTTTTATTAATCGGTACATTAGCTATTGCTGCTTTTGAGTGGAATGCTTCTTTTGCCGGTATGCCTTTGGCAGACAAATGGACTCAAGCCTTCTTTAATGCCACTTGTCCGCGAACAGCCGGTTTCAGTAGTGTCGATCTGGCATCGTTGAGCGTGCAGACTTTATTGGTTTATCTATTCTTGATGTGGATTGGTGGTGGTTCACAGTCTACGGCAGGTGGTGTGAAAGTGAATGCTTTTGCGGTCGTGGTTCTGAATCTTGTAGCCGTATTGCGTGGTACTGAACGGGTAGAAGTGTTCGGCAGAGAATTGTCTTACGATTCAATCCGGCGTTCCAATGCAACAGTAGTCATGTCATTGGGAGTGTTATTCATTTTTATTTTCACATTGAGCATACTCGAACCGGGTGTTTCCATCATGGCATTGACTTTCGAATGTGTCTCTGCACTTAGTACTGTGGGATCCAGTTTGAATCTGACTCCTCATTTGTGTGATGCCAGTAAGTTGTTGGTATCCTTGTTGATGTTTATCGGACGTGTGGGATTGATAACATTGATGTTGGGAATTGTCAAACAGAAAAAGAATACAAAATACCGTTATCCGAGTGATAACATTATAATAAACTAAAGATATGAAGTATATTATTATCGGTTTAGGAAATTACGGTCATGTGCTGGCCGAGGAATTGTCTGCGTTAGGACACGAGATTATTGGTGCGGATATTAGTGAAAGTCGTGTAGATTCAATCAAAGATAAGGTTGCTACGGCTTTTGTCATTGATGCCACTGACGAACAATCATTATCAGTGTTGCCATTAAATAGTGTGGATATAGTAATTGTAGCGATTGGTGAGAATTTTGGTGCATCGATACGTGTTGTTGCTTTGTTGAAGCAGAAAAAGGTTCCCCGCATCTTTGCCCGTGCTATTGATGCCGTGCATAAAGCGGTGCTTGAGGCCTTTGATCTTGAAAGAATCCTGACTCCGGAAGAAGACGCAGCCCGTAGTCTGGTGCAACTGCTCGACTTCGGCACAAACATGGAAGGGTTCCGCATCGATCAGGATTATTATGTTGTGAAGTTCACGGTTCCGAAGAAATTTGTAGGGTATTTTGTGAATGAGTTAAATCTGGATGAAGAGTTTCATTTAAAAATGATAGGCTTGAAACGGGCAAATAAGATAACCAATTGCCTGGGTATTTCTTTGACTGAACTTCATGTGAAGAATGAATTACCGGGGAATGAGAAAGTGGAAGAAGGAGATGAACTGGTTTGTTACGGCAGATACCGAGATTTCCAAACTTTCTGGAAAGCTATTTAAAATGTAACAGTTGAACTTAAAACTAAATAAAATGCGATTAACCAAATTACTATTGATAACACTTTTACTACTGGTCTCTGTTTGTGCAAAAAGCCAGAAAGGCAACGAATTTACAGTATTGCAATGGAATGTATGGCAGGAGGGAACAATGATACCGGGAGGTTATAATGCCATTGTCAATGAGATTGTTCGTTTGAAACCAGATTTTGTAACTTTCAGTGAAGTGAGAAATTATAATCACACTAACTTCACTGCCCGTGTCTGTGTTTCACTTCAGGAAAAGGGACTTCAATATTACTCTTTTTACAGCTATGATACCGGTTTGCTAAGTAAATATCCTATCACAGATTCTTTGACAGTTTTCCCGGAAAATGGGGACCATGGAAGTATCTACCGATTAACTAGCTCTGTGAATGGACGTAAAGTAGCGGTTTATACAGCGCATCTGGATTATCTGGATTGTGCATATTACAATGCTCGTGGATATGATGGCTCCACTTGGAAAGAAATCCCTTTGCCCACTTCAGTGGAGGAAATTCTCAAAATCAATGTCGCTTCTCAACGGGACGACGCAATTCGTTTGTTTATCACCCAGGCAGAGAAAGACCTGGCTAATGGTTATGCAGTAATTGTTGGCGGAGATTTTAATGAACCCTCTCATCGTGACTGGATAGAAAAAAATAAGAACTTATATGACCATAACGGCTTTGTCGTACCTTGGACGGTGACAACCTTGCTCGAAGAAGCAGGATTTGTAGATAGCTATCGTAAGATTTATCCCAACCCTTTGACGCATCCCGGTTTTACTTATCCATCGGATAATCCGGCAAAAATTCCAGAGAAAATAACATGGGCTCCAAAAGCCGACGAGCGTGACCGGATTGATTTTGTTTTCTATAAAGGTGATGGTCTGGATGCAAAGAAGGCAATCATATTCGGTCCGAAAGGCTCTATCGTACGCGCGCAGCGTGTGCAGGAAACATCTAAGGATAAGTTCTTGTTACCGCTTGATGTATGGCCTACGGATCATAAAGGATTGTTGGTGACTTTTGGAAGTAAATAATCCGATTTCAGCAGAAGAATGCATACCGGATTTATTGCATTTCCGGTTTGCATTGATGGATCGTTACGGGATGTACTTTAACTTTGCATGCCGTAGATGTGAAATCAAGCTGCACAATCTGGCTTTGTGATGTTTCCGGTTTTCGTTGGTCGAATACAAAGTTGCCCAGACTATAAAAGATGGGCTTACCATTGAAATATTCCTCTTTCTGAATGACGTGCGGATGATGTCCGATGATAGCATCCGCACCTGCACGAACGAGTCGGTGTGCTCCCTTTCTTTGGTTTAGAGTAGGAGAGGATTGGTACTCAATTCCCCAATGGAGAATAACGACCACATAACTTTCGGGATTCTCTTGCTTGAAGTTCCTGATTTCCTCATCTATTTCTTCCGTGGTTTGCTGGCAAATACCGGGATCATTTTCTAAATATACCCAATTCTCCAAAGGAAGTGTAACTGAATTGAAGAGTGCTACTTTAATTTTTCCTTTCTTTATCACTACGGGTTGGCAACTCTCGGAAGAAGTATTACCATATCCTATCGGAGTGATTCCTGCCGATAAGAGATGCTGATAAGTATCTGTCAATCCGCTTCGTCCCTGATCCATAGTATGATTATTCGCTAAAGCCGCATGACTGATGCCGGCTTTAACCAATTCTTCCATCCATATCGGTTCCGCGCGAAAGATATATTTCTTGTGTAGTGGCGAACGAACCGAAGTGACGGGACATTCCAGGTTGATTACCGTAGCGTCCATTTGATGAAAGAGAGGAGCTACCGACGCAAATAAATCTTCGACACCTCCCCGTTGAATCTGTTGGCGTACCCCTCTGTCCAGAAGAACATCTCCGGTGAAAGCGATAGAGAGACATTCTTCTGACGGGTGCTGGCAGGCAGTAAGCAATAACAGACCTATACTACCTATAATCCGGTTAATTCGGGAAAAGGATATTAGCATCCTGAACTATAAAAAACTCTGTCATCTACTTTAGGTTCTTTCTCCAGTAGGATATTTTTCATCCATTCCGGGACGGCAGGTGCTTTCTTTTCTTCCAGCATTTTCTGCCACTCTTCGTCCGTGAGCCGGGTATCCAGTGGCTGGACAAACTCGTAGTAACTAAATGTGGCACCACGGGTAAGATAGAGATTACCCTCTATTTCTACTACCACATAGATATTGTTGGCATTTCCTGTTGCCACATGCAGTACTCCATTCTTATCACATCCACTCACGTTGCGGGTATAAATATCAGCCACTACAGCTATCGACTTGTCCGGACCTTGCACTAATGACCAGTTATCCAGATGTAAATCAGGATCGAGCACAGACAGAGTGAAATATTCTATACTACTTCCCATATACTCAAGAGTGCGATATTCCTGTTCGGTCAGTTTTTCTCCCCGCAGTTCCTTTTCTGTTACTTGAATCAGAAAGCTGACATAGTCCTGCAACTGCTCTGTCTTTCCTTTCAAGTCATCCGTCAGGCAATTGCTTTGTTGCAGAACCAGTTGGGTGGCTTGCAGAATCCCTGACATTTTCTTCCAGAAAGGAAGATTCGGTTCTACATATCCCACTACGATCGGATCAGGAGGTCCGGCACCTCCACATTCTGCAGCCATGGGCTGTTCTCCGTAAAGGATCGCGTCATGCTTTAATTCAGCCCAAGATGCCAGAGCTGTATTCAGGTTCTTGTATCCCCATTCGGGTGTTTGCATAAATCCCGGCTGGCTCTTGTCCGTTTTCTGCATGGTGAACAGACTTTTCATCCATAATTCGTAGACAGATACTTGTGCAGGCTGGGAAGCTTTGAATTTATCTTTCAGTTTTTGTAATTCTCCGGTATACTGGTTCCAGTTGTCCGCTTCTTTGTAAAAATCAGTCAGTAAAGTCTCGGCGGAGTTTACTCCGAAAGCGGCAAAGACATCCAATCCTTTCGGATAAGCACGTTTGCTGTTTGGGGTGACATCTACCAATTCCTGAAGTACTTCATTATCTGCCAGATATCTTTGTGGCATAAAATTGATTTTGTCCCGGCAGGAGATTTCTATTTTAGGTTTGATCCTGTTCTTGCTTTTTGCCAGTTCAATGAGCGCTTGATTCACCTTTTCTATTTGAACCGGAGTCAATGCATCTTCAGTATATTCTGCTTTATTTTTCTTCAGAATCTGTGCAATATCGAGAAGAGAAAGATTATCAGTCTCACCCATCAGGAAAGTAAGTGGTGTATAGACGCGTTGGTATAGTTCCATTAGTGGTGTCCTGGTCATATCCTTATAAGTAGATAGTAGGGTAGCCTGAAAGATTGCTTGTTTGAGCTGTTCTTGTTGTTCTCTGCAAAAACAGGCAGTTTGAAGCCACATCATAGCCTGAAAGTATGCCTGTAATTGGGGTTCACGGGTATAATGTCCGCGTGGCTTGAAAAGACTGTATGGGAAGTATGCATCTTTGTATGAAAGAAATTCCGAGAAATCATCTTCTTGTGCATTGATATGTTCTATTTCCTGTTGATATGCTTTTTGATACTTAGCAGGGAGATTGGGTGTTTCCTTTGTCAGCAAATAATAAGGGATAGCATAAAAAGTAGCGGCATATTCTGCTATATCTTTCAGAGATTCGTCTTCTGTCTGGCGGGAGATGCTTATGCAAGTTGCGTTGAGTGATAGACATAGTCTTTCCAAAGTAGGAATGATGTGTTGTTTCTCCAGACTTTTCAGTACATAAGAGAAATACATGTGAAATGCCTGTAAATATAAGTCAGTGGTGATGAAATTGGGCACTTGGCGATAATCATTTTCTTCGTAAGCATGAAACAACTGTAAGTTACTTCCTTCTGTAATGGCAAAGTTGTTCTGTTGCAACTTGGCTAGTAATGCCTCGTCTATATCTTTGAATTGGAACAGGTTGACTATATTATTTGCATTTCCTAAATAATAAGAGTCTCGTTGAGTAAACTGTTGCTGACGCATTTCTGCCATGCGAGCATCGATGCGTTCTACGAAAGCCTTCTCTTCAGCCGTCAGTTTGACTTCATCATAGTTTTCCGGAAATTTATTCTCTCCGTCTGCCTCCGATTCATCCCATAACTTCCAGACAAGATCATTATACCATTTCGTATTGGCCGAGAAGAAAGCATTGATGTCCGCTTCCATAAAATGATAACCATGTATAGCGTATGGATAACTACGTAATAAACGCAACTCCTGAAAAGAGTAACGACTGATATCCTGCTTCAAATCAATAGATTGAGGTAGAACAGTATCGGTCAATAATGAGGTGGCAGTCATAACAGTATCTTGTGCCGATGCCGTTGAGGTGTTTTTGTTCTTGTTCTTGCATCCGCAGAGAATAAGAATTAGTGTACAGGACAGTAATAATAGTCGTCTCATGTTTTTCATTATTCTATAAATTGCCATATATAAATGATAGTATCTAACGTTAACGTTCAAGAATGCGTTTGGCCTCCTTTTCTTCTGTCTCGCGTTTCAGATATCCCTTAAAATCCAGACCAAAACCTCTCCATGCATATTCCGCTATCAGAAATTTTCCACTTCGTTCCCGTTCCATGGTGCGTATCAATACAGGAGTATGTTCACGAATCACTTTAAAATCTTCCAAAGGTTGTGCTACCCTCGAACCTAACCAAAGTGGGCGGATATACGCTTCATCTGCAATCCGGTAAATGAATAACCGCTTGTCAGGTTTGGGATCGAATCGGGTAGGTTTGATAACCCCCACAATAATTTCCGGCATCCCGTCTCCTGTAACATCTCCATAATCAAATTGATAGACAGGGTAAGGCAATTTCCAAACAGAGTGGGAGGGTTGGTCTGTATTCAAATGAATGACATAGAGCGAATCAGATTCTTTGTTCAGAGATACTTCCATGTGTCTTTGATTTACTTGCCATTCAAACCTGTTTTCTTTCCGGCATGAACAGAACATCAGTAAAAGACCTGTAAAAATAAGGAAGTGAATCCTGTGCGACATATCTGTAACGTTTTCTTTGGCAAAGATAGATATTAACCTGTATTTACCTGCTTCTTTTCTCGTAAAAGTGAAAAGTCCAGTATATTATATATGAAAACCACCGGACTTCTCTTTAGTTAAGAAATCCGGTGGCTTATCAGATTTTATAAAGCGTATGCCTTATTTCGTTTGAATACGAATATTTCCGGCTTTCACTCCATTTGCTTTGGCTGTAAATACAATTTCTCCGGCAGTTTCACCAGCTTGTATGATAGCTGTCAACATTCCGTTGAAAGCATGCATCTTCGGAAGATGGAATTGTTCCAGGTTCGTCGGATCGCCATTGGCAGCAGCACGATATTTACCGGCTCCCTTTGCAGAGAAGTTTATCTGACGATTATCAGTAGGGCATAGGTTACCATCTTTGTCTACAACTTTCACAGTCACATACGCTAAGTCTTTTCCGTCTGCAGTCAATTCGTTACGGTTGCTGACCAATTCGATGTGATGAGGTTTTCCGGCAGTGCGAACCACTTTTTCCGCTACAGCTTTTCCATCTTTGTTATAGGCTACTACTTTTACTTCTCCCGGTTCATATACAGCATTCATCCACATCAGACGATAGCGGTTCTTCAACGAACTATTATTTTTGCTTTGTTTACCATAACTTTTACCGTTGATAAACAGTTCGGCTGTAGGATAGTTGGTATATACAAATATAGGAGTCACTTCGCCTTCACGTCCCGGCCATGTCCAGTGAGGCAGAATATGCAAGGTTTCTGCATCCTTATTCCATACACTGCGATACAAGTAATAGCGGTCTTTAGGCAGACTGGCAAGGTCGATAATACCAAACATGGAACTGTGATTGGGCCATGCATCCGTATCATAAGGTGATGGTTCACCCAGATAGTCAAATCCTGTCCATACAAATTGTCCGATTGTCCAATGGTTATCATCGGCCAGTGCAAAGTCCTCATCCGGAATATTTGACCATGAACAGGCTTCCACATCATAAGAGGAACATTGATGGTCTTCATATTTGGTACTTTTCTTATCCTCTACCGGGAATTTGTATACCCCACGTGAACTGACAGTAGAAGCAGTCTCACTACCCAGAATCAGATTCTGCGGGAGTTGGTCATAAGATTCTTTATAGCGTTGGGTACGGTAATTAAGTCCCGGAATGTCAATCATGGCTGCAAATCCGTTCGCAAGTACACAAGTAACCTGATCCATTCCGCAGGTGACAGGACGTGTCGGATCTTCTCGGTGGCAAATATCTTGTAGGAATTTAGCCACTTTATAGCCGACAGGGCTACATTGGGTTGGCACTTCATTACCGATACTCCACATAATCACACACGGGTTATTCCGATAATTATGGAGCATATTTACCATATCACGTTCCGCCCATTCATTGAAATAACGGTGATAACCGTTTTCGCACTTGGCGATGTCCCATTCATCGAACGGTTCAATCATCATCATGAATCCCATTTCGTCACACAATGCTACGAGTTCGGGAGTCGGCATATTATGAGAAGTACGGATAGCGTCACATCCCATATCTTTCAGCAATGTAAGTTGATGGCGAAGCGCTGCCACATTAATAGCGGCACCCAGCGGACCTAAATCATGATGATTACATACCCCTTGGAATTTGCGATGTTTTCCGTTTAGATAGAAACCCTTATCAGCGATATATTCAATGCTGCGGATACCGAAACGGGTCGTGTAAGTATCCACCAGTTTATCATCTGCGTAAATTTTGGAAACAGCCTTGTAGAGCGACGGACTTTCCGGTGACCAGAGTTCGGGCGCATTTACAATAAAGTTTTGTTCGAATGGTTGTCCGTGATTAATGCGGCTCGTATTCTCTTTGCTGGTAACCACTTTTCCGTTCGGAGAAAGAATCTCTGTCTCTATACGGATTTGTGTTTTCTCACCGGCATTATCAATCTTCGTTTGAAGACGTACGGCTGCAAAGTCCTTGCTGACATGAGGAGTTGTGATTTGTGTTCCCCATACAGGCACGTGCACTTTATCAGTCACGATCAGATGCACATTACGATACAAACCTGCTCCCGGATACCAACGCGAGGACTGCGGACGATTTTCCAAACGTACGGCCAGCGTATTATTCTTTCCGTCTTTGTTTAATAAAGACGTCACGTTACAGTGGAAAGAGTTGTAGCCGAAAGGCCAGAAACAAGCTTCTTTTCCATTTACATAGACACGTGCCTCACTCATGGCGCCATCAAAGAGCAGCGTCACCTCCTTATCGGCAGGAGCATCAAAACTGGTTCGATACCATCCGGTGCCTACATAAGGGAGCCCACCGGTACGTCCTGTTTTCAAGGAAGCCTTTTTCTCGAAGTTCTGTGTTACAGCTACATTCTGCAGGTCGTTATTCATATCGAATGGACCGAAAATCGCCCAGTCGTGCGGAATAACAACCGATTCCCATTTAGTGTCATTAAACTCCGGCTGGCTAGCCTCTTTAAAATCTCCTTTACTGAATTTCCAGTTTTTCTCGAGCAGCGTCTCACTGCGTTGCGCTTGCAATGTGCAAGCGGCGCCCATCAAAAGTACAGCTAATAACTGTTTTGGGTGTTTCATGTTCATTTTTGCTTTTCAGGTATAAAATATTTTGGATTTGGGGTAAAGTTATAAAAAATGATTCAATAATCTTATCTCTTGAAAGCATTAAATGCGTTAGTAGGTTTACCAGTATCGTCAAACAAGCCTTTGTGATAGCCTTTCCAACCACCGTAACTTTGAGGTTCCCAAGTGAAAACACCGAGGCATTGATCTATTTCTTTAGCTTTAGTCATGAAATCGGTAAAAAACTCTTCTGCTTCTTCATAATTCCAGTAAATACCAAGCTCACACATCATGACAGGTGTATTATATCGTTCAATCAGACTTTTCATATTGGCAATACAATCATTGTTTAATTGTCTCCAGTCTTGGGTATCCGGTTCCGGATAAAGAGACATGCCGATTACATCCCATTTTCCCCCATCAGCTTTCAGACCGTCAAACAGCCAGATATATCGATTGGGATTATTGCCCTGATCGATATGTACGATAACTTTAGCTTCCGGGTAGATTGTTTTAACGGCATCGTATCCCGCTGTTACCAGTTGAGCGAAGTTGGCGGTTTTTCCGCTGCTAGCAGCTCCGTCTGGTTTTAACATGCCTGTACGTGTCTCATTACCTACCTGCACCCATTCCACATCGATACCTCTTGCTTTGATTGCACTTAATACTTCAGTGGTATGGTCGGCTACTGCTTGTTTTAATTCATCAAAGGATAGGTCGGCCCAAGCTGCCGGTTTCTCTTGCCGTCCCGGATCCGCCCAAATATCACTATAATGGAAATCAATCATAATACGGTAGCCTAAGTTGTGAGCGCGCCACGCCTTGGTCACTACATCGTCTTTATCACACCATCCTTCCGGATTAAAGAAACCTTCCTCTTCCGACCATCCCTGATCGGGATTTACCCATACACGTAGACGGATGGCATTCATGCCCAAATTCCGGAGTAGTGACATACATTCATGTCCGTTTCCTTCAGCATCATAGAATTTGTAACCTTCCTTTTCCATTTCTGTCAACCAACTGACATCGGCTCCTTTGGCAAAACCAGACATGTCATAGGCTTGATCTTGATTTTCCGGAAATACCGGTTTATCATCATTGTCGTCACAGGCTGTGAAGAAGGCTCCGCACAGTAGTGCGGAAGCCATCAATATATTTTTGAATCGTTTCATAATTATATACTGTTATCTAAAGGTTATTTATTAGAAGCGGAATAAGTACCGTCTATCAGATTGACTGTGATAGTATAAGTTCCGGCAGTCAATGGAATACCGTCGTTACTGTTATAATATAGTTTTCCATTGCTTCCTCCATACGCTCCGGTCCAGTCATCTTTTATATAAAATTTGATTCCCCAGTTAGAATCTTGTGATAACGTAATCGTTCCCGAATATTCTCCGGTAGTTCCTGTTGTGGCGATAGGGTATAAATTGTTATCCCCCTCTATTCCATAATAACAATAGATGTTATTTCCAACTGCATAAGTTTTATAGGTCAACTCTTTTAATGAAACGTCAAACAGATAAAGACCGGCAGCAGGTGCAGGAATATTCTTTGCTTGTCCATTTACAAGAGTTCCAGCTTCTGCCGTACTTTCCGAGTCATCATTGGCAATGGTGTACATTTTGCCGGTGTCCCATGCATCTCCTGATGAGAACAGGGTCATCGCATAATTTCCGTATTGTGAGTTGACATCCACTATACCTGCATATTTTTGTTCTTCCTTATAGTACACTTCAATTTTATGATCGTATGTCCAGTCGCTACCTTGGCCGATTCCCGGCAAATACAAATATTGTCCCTCTTCCGGTTCCGGCTCCGGTTCTATAGAACCTTCTTCTACTGATACAGTCCATTGTTGAGGGTTACTTAGATCGATAGAAAGCGTACACTCTCCTGCCTGTGGCACATTAACTGTTATGTTTCCAGCTGTTTCTCCGAGATTTAACGCTGTGCTACTGCCGCTGAATGCCATAGGAGTATCTTTAGCTTTCGTGTCATCAATGTCGTATCCCCCATTATCATTCGGATTGGCACATGTATGGTCATATAATTTACCCGTTCCACTGATTTGGATAGTCATACTTCCGGCTGCATTAGCATTGAATGTAGCTGTCCATTTTCTGTTTGTTTGGTTAAATTCCATTGTTGCATCGATATCTCCACTGACGTTCAATGTTGGTATTTGTATTCCGTTCCATTGCTTATTATTTGTGTCAAATGTGATATAATAGCAACCTCCAACTCCTGGGAACCAGCATTTCCAATCCCCTGCTGTAGTTAGTAAGAACGGCATTCCGGTTTCGTTGTCATTTCTCCAGATCGTTCCGTTGGCTTCTTTAATCAGGAAGTTGTACCAGGCATTTACTCCTACAAATCCTTTGTATACACCATCTGTATTTACTGAAAATAAACTCATACCGGTGTCTGTGCCGTTTTGATCCAGCATGCTGGCGAAACGCATATCCAGTTCATAAGGAGTGATGGTGATTACTTCCACATTGCTATATGCCGGTTCGATGTTGTTCCCCGTTGTTCCTTTCAGTCTGAAATAGAATTTAGTGGCTACATTGGCTTCAACCCCCAGATTATTGGTAACAATATTCAATTCGGCTCCATTGTAAGTCTTGGAAAGAGAGGTTTCGGTAGACTCTACGATCGTTCCGGAGAAATCTTCGTTTAATGCAACCTGTATACTTGTTTTCAATAAGTTGGTCGGTTTGAAATCCGGATTGCTGATAGCCAGTGTCCGGTCGGTCCATGCCAGTGATAGAACATTCTTTTGTGCGATATCTTCCGTCAATACAATGTTGTTTGTAGAAGCTATCAATTCATTTTCTGTCAGGCTCGATAAATAATATTTATCTGCGTCATCTTCACAGGCACTCAATATAAAGAGAGCCGCCAATGAAAGGAACAGACTATTTATTGTTTTCATATATCGTTTGTATTAGAGGATGATTAATAATTTTCATTATATAAATTGGGATTAGCCGTCAGTTCGGTAGCCGGTATCGGATAGATATTATACTTGCTATTTACAGCTACGCCACCTTTTTCACCACCTTTCCATTGCCACAGATATTTGTCGGTAGTGAACATTCCGAAACGGATTAAGTCGGTACGACGGTACCCTTCCCAATAAAGTTCACGGGCACGTTCTTTCAGGATAAAGTCCAGTGTCAGGTCGGCTTCCGCTTTATTATGAGAGTCGTCGCCATAAGCACGTTCTTGCAGTTTATTGATATATCCCAATACGGTTCCTTTATCACTACCCGTTCCGCCACGTACCACAGCTTCCGCCATCATCAGATATACGTCTGCCAAACGGAATAAAGGATAATCTGTATTTACACCACCATCTGCAGTGTTGGAAGCAGTTGCTCCGGCATCTGTCAGGTTAGTCCATTTTTCTACAAAATATCCGTTTGACTGGTTATCTATCACATCCAGATATTGTGTTTGTCCGTCAGTGAAGAACATATAGCGCTTATCATCAGTTCCACTAAATAAGGCCGGAATTTCTCCACGTACACGGAACATTCCCCAACCGCTTTTCACACCATAATTTTCAGGAATCTGTTTGTCGGAAGTATTACTTACGGCACCACAGACGATGTAGGTGGAAGAACCCCAAGATACGGTATGTGTAGCGTCCACAGGTAAGGTGAATATAATTTCGTTGGCAGTACGCTTATCATTATCCGCATTGAATAGTTTGCTGTAGTCATCTTCCAATGAATATCCCTGTGCGATGGCCTGTTGACAGGCAGCGATACATTCTGTATACTTCGACGTTTCAATATACACCTCTGCGTTCAGATAAAGTTTGGCAAGCAATGTATAGGCGGCTCCTTGTGAAGCACGTCCATAAGGACAATCACCTTTGCTAAGCATATCATTTGTAATGGCATTTAATTCAGATTCTATATAACTGAAAATTTGTGCAGACGTATAACGTGGAGGCAGATAGCCGACAGTCGGGTCATTCTCTGTTATGAACGGGATGTTGCGGAATAAGTCCATTGCATGGTAGTAGAATAAAGCACGCATGAAACGAGCTTCAGCCCGGTAATGGCGGATTTCAGCTTGATCCTGTTCGCTAAATTCTGCCAGCTTTTCATCGGTTGCGTTACGGAGAAATTCATTGCACAATGCTATGTTATAATAAATCCGATAGTACATGTCCGATACCCAAGGATCATTAGTATCCCAACTTAAATAAGTCAATCCACTCACATTATCACCTGACAACCAGGTAGAGGCCACCTCGTCTGTTCCACATTCCTGCAGGTTGAAGAAGCAACGCATGTAATCCTGTCCACTATTACTGCTCAAGTCTGGATCACCCCCTTTTTCCTGTCCGGTGGTCACCATGGCAGCATATATCTTACCTAAAACGGCTTTATAGTTTTCAGCATTGGTATATATCGTAGAAGATGTTTCGTCTTCATGCGGATATTGGTCTAAGTCGCCTATGCAGGAGTTCAGCAATAATGCACTGCAAAAATAGAAGGCTGTATATAATATCTTTTTCATGATTCGCTTGTTTTTAAATAGTTAGAAGTTGAAACCTACATTCAGTGAGAAGGTGCGCGGACGTGGATAGAAGGAATTATCCACACCATTAGGAACCTCCGGGTCGACACCGCTGTACTTGGTGATACAGAATACGTTCTGAACCATAGCACTCACATTCAGGCTACATCCTTTGCAGATTTGACCGAAATTATAGTTCAACGATAGATTATCCATTTTCAGGAAAGAAGCATTTTCTACATAATAGTCGGACAAGTACTGACGGGTCTGGAATCCAGTTTTCAGATAACTTGTAGACAGGTTATTCAATTGATAGGAGTTGTAGCTTACTGTTTCCCAGGCTCCGGCATTCATAGCCATGGCATTATAGACATAGTTGCCGATGTTTGCACGCAAGCTTGTACTCAAAGTCCATTTTTTCCAGCGCAGTGAAGTACTGAAACCGAGAATGTAATCCGGAGCGGGAGAGTGGTAACGATATAAATCGGAAGAGTTGATTTGTCCGTCTCCATTCACATCAAGATAGGCACCTTCTACCGGTTTTCCTGTTTTTTCATCATAGAGTTGATGATAAACGTAGAACATATAAGGGGCGTATCCCTCACTTAACGTTTGTACTTGGTAACTGTCGATATATGGACCTACTGAGGTATTTGTAGCGACAGTTCCGGCAGATAAAGACAGATTTTTTACCTTCATCTTTTGCCAAGTCATGTTGAAGCTGACATCCCAGTTCCAGTCTTCTGTCTGGATAGGAGTTGCATTCACGCTGAATTCAATACCCTGACTGTCCACATTTCCCACATTGGTGGTGATGTTACGGTCGAAGGTGGTACCTGCTGCGGCGGGAACTGTTGCAATCAAATCTTTAGTTTGGCGAGTGTAGTAGTCAAAGCTACCGGTAATACGGTCTTCCAGAAAGCCGAAGTCGAATCCTATATTCCATGAAGTAGTGGTTTCCCATTTCAAGTCAGGGACGTAAGAGCTGGGACGGTAGGTATGAATATATTCATTTCCCATGATACCTTCCGCACCATTTTGGCTTTGAGTATAGATAGGTAGATAATTGTAGTTACCAATACCGTCCTGTTGTCCGGTCACACCGTAACTGGCACGAATTTTCAGATTGCTCAATACTTTATTATCTTTCAGGAATGATTCTTCTGTCACTCTCCATCCTAATGCCACTGACGGGAACGTACCCCAACGTACATTCTTGGCAAAGCGTGAAGTAGCGTCCCGGCGGATGGTGGTAGTTAGCATATAACGTGAATCGAACGAATAATTCAGACGACCGTAGTATGAAAGTAGTACATGGCGTTCGTCTTTAGCCTTTGAAGTCTTTTGTATTTCTCCCAGCGTGTTCATTTCGTAGTAAAGCGGAGTCGTAGCTTTCCAATACTGATAATCGTAACCGGCTGTTACGTCAAAACTACTTTTAATCGATTCTACCAATTTGTTGTAGTTGGCATACAAAGTCAGCAGGCGATTTTCTTTCTTCTGTGGGCCGTAGCTGTAATCCAGACCGGAAGTGGTGTAATTCTGTGCAGCTTCTGCCGGAACATATACACTTCCCTTACCTTGTGCATAGTCGTAACCTAATGTAGCGTGCAGTTTTAAATCGGGGAAGAAATGAACACGATAGTCTGCATCGATATTTCCGATGAAACGTCTTACGTTACTTTGGGAATCATTCATTTTGATAAGTCCCACCGGGTTCATTACAGCACCGTTGGCTGGTGCACCTGTATTGTCTATTGCTTCCGTGTATCCTCCAAAAGTATCCAGTCCTGAATAAACGGGGATGGTTGGGTTCATTGTAGAAGCTGCCCAGATAGCATTTGTGTTACCAAATGTATTGTTATTAATAGACCCTTTCGCATTAATATTCAGTTTCAAGTGGTCTTTGAAGAAAGAGGGGGTCACCATGATGCTTCCCGTGTAGCGTTCCGCGTTGTCTGTGCGTAACAAACCACTTTGATTGTAATAACCTACTGATATACGAAATGGCCAGTTTTTAGCAATTTTTCCGGAAATACTAAGATTATTATCCGTACCGAAAGCATTCTGATAGATTTCATCATTCCAGTCCGTATGGGCTGTGCCGAGTAGAGATTGTTGGGCAGTCGTTCCTTGCGTACGGATGGTGTTGACAAATTGGTCATAACTTAGCATATCAGCCAGCTTGGTACGTGTCTGGATGGAATTTGTCGTACTGAAAGTAAATTTCAGTTTATCCGAACTTCCTTTCTTGGTAGTAATCAGAATAACCCCGTTGGATGCACGCGAACCGTAAATGGCAGTCGAAGAAGCATCTTTCAGAATGGTCATACTTTCAATATCGTTCGGGTTGATGAGGCTAAGGAAATTTCCGTCATTACCGCTGATGCCTCCCTGTTCCAAAGGAACGCCGTCCAGTACGATCAGAGGGTCATTACTAGCGTTCAGTGAAGCACCACCACGCACACGGATCGTGCTTCCCGCAGTGGGAGAACCACTGTTGGACATGATTTGCACACCGGAAATCTTACCATTAATCAGTTGCTCGGGAGAGCTGACCAATCCCATGTTGAAGTCCTTGCTGCTGACGTTAGTTACCGAACCTGTCAGGTCACTTTTACGCTGCGTACCATAGCCGATTACTACAACGTCGCTCAACACCTGTGAATCACTTTTCAACTGGACATTCAAAGTAGTACTGTTGGCAGGAACAGGTACTACCTTTGTTTCATATCCTACATAAGAGAATTGCAACTCTTTGCTGCCCTGTGGCACATTGAGTGTATAATTACCGTCGAAATCGGTCACTGTTCCGGTAGAAGTACCGACAATGAGGATACTTACTCCGATCATCGGTTCCTTGTTCTCGTCAATCACTTGTCCGGTGATTTTCTTGCCTCCTTGTTGGGCGAAGGCAGGAATGATGCCTCCTAAAAAGGCTGTACACAACATAAGTAGTACAGTCAGATGGCGTAGATTTAAGATATTCCTGTTCATAATTACTGTGTTATTGATAATAGATTTATTTTTACTTTTTATTTGTTCCTGTTTATTCCAGCCAGATTTCCCCTAATTCAATCTCGACAGTTGATTGCGAATGACCTGACATTGATAACTCCAGCTTTTCAATCTTTTCCGGTAAAAATGCGATTTCCGTTTCCGGATGGAAATACTGTTTCAAGAATGTCGGATAAGCTATCGGCAGCAGTGCCGTGTCTGTCTGGCGTAAATCTTTCAACGGTATCCGTATGATTCCCTCCGATGATGGAGCAGGACAAGGGCTTTTATAAGTATATCCGTCTGAAGTTACGAAACCGGCACTGAATCCTTCCGGAAGTGCTTTCGTGCGATTTACCCGGATACAGAGAACGCTACAATCCTTTACTCTTTCTTTTCTTTCTTCAATCAGGTTCTTTACGAACGTGCGGAGGAAATAGTGCGGATTTTCTCCTTTAGGAGTAAACCGGAACCGGAGCAAAGGTTTTTCCACCGGAGAAGAATCAACCAAAGTACGTTGGAGATCATTCCATTCGGGAAGCGTGTATGCTTCTATCCGGCTATCTGCGTCCGTAATAGTCAATAGTGGTATCGCACTGTCTGGGGCAACAACACGAGTAGTCCAATAGGTTCCGGAAGTATAATTCCACTCCAGTGGATTTCCCTTTATTCCCGATGATGAATTCCTGTAACCGGAATTTCCTGTGGGATAAGTGCGAGTGCTGTTGCCCCGGCATACGATGATGTTATACCTGAAACAATCATCCTTTATTTCTGTAGCGGGTATCGTTGCCTGATAGGTATATCCGCTTGTACGTTTCATCTTAATATATGGATTATGCTCATTCCAAAAAGATATCTTATCGGTGTAGATAATCACTGAATCCGGGAATTCGGTTCCTACCACCTGTGCACTAATCGTTAAATCCTTATTTGCTTCAGTGGTTGCCGATGGAGTATGAACGACTTTATAATCCGTCACACGTGGAGCAGGAGCCACATATTCTCCGATGCGGATGGAATTCCATTGAGAGTCTGCCTGCCAGTTCTGTTTGGGCGTACAGTTTTTACGTTTCAGCAGATAGGTACCCGGACGAAGTCCGCGGATAATCCCGTCTGTCACATCTCCTTTCTGCTGATTTCCTTGATTGAGGGCCGTAAAGGTAAATTCCATCCCTAAATCAGGTATTTGCAGAGCCATGTCCCAAGCACCATAAGCAATGGTAACCACTTCTTTATCGAGTGACGGTTTGGCAAACGGATCGTTCACCACTACCGCGTCCGGCATCACTTCCAGTCTCCAGACTCCCGGTTCGAGGCAATCCATGAAATAAGTACCTGTTCCCTCATAACGAATAATCGGAGAACTGCCACAACCGGCAATGGAAACAAGTTGTGACGCATCTTTGGGCTGGGTGTTGGTATGATTGGAATAATAGAATTTCTTTCCATTATTTAATTCGCTCAAGTCCTCTGTATAACTGACACGAAAACCGTCACCAAATAAAGTGTCCTGTGGATAACTGCCGTATGATTCACCTCTTTTCAGACTGCGTGCAGCTTCGGCGGCTATCTTCATACTGATAGCTTTATGAGGCGTATAGGCAAGATTCAAGAAATGAGTCTGATATTCCGTATTGGCATAAGCAATATCCATCGGATCATACGCAAACTGGGTAATCCATTGAAAACCTGCTGTACGGAAAGTACGTACCATGGCCGGATACATATAAGAATACATGATATCTGCCGGATCGAACTCATATACCATCCGTGTTTTCTTATCGAATCCTTTCACTTTATCGGAAAAGGGAATATCATAGCGGTCTATATAGGGAAGGAAATTTCCCTGCTGTGTCTGTCCGGATACCAGTCCGATGGGATACCATTGATAAGTAGTTCCCTGAATGGCAGTTTCGTAATAAGCCTCTACTACATATCCGTTGTGGCTTACATTATAGAATACAGGTTTGCGGTTTCCTGTTTTATTGATCGCTTTCAGCATCCGGTTGATATAGGCTTTCACCTCTTTCTTCGTACCGGAATGACAAGGTTCATTATTGATTTCGAACCCAACAACGGAGGGATCATCTTTATAAGCTAACCCCGTATATGGATTGACGTGCTTCACCAAACCATGAAGATAGGTTTCTTGTGCAGCGATAGCTTCCGGGTGGGAGTGCATATCGCATTTATCATATTTATAGGAGAAGCCGCCCGTCTGTATGTTTCGTTCGGGATATCCGTTCCCGAAGTTGGTCTGTGCGGTAATCACAATATGAATATTGCGTTCTTTGAGTTTGGCAATCAGGTAGTCCATCAAGTCGAGATGCTCGTTTTCGAGGAGATTTCCCTGTCCGTCTGTCAGTTCCACATCCCATAAATGAATACGGTAAGCATTCAGTCCCAGACGGGAGATATGATATACATCTTTATCTATGGCAGCTTTGAGGTCCAGTCCCAAATATCCAATGGCACGGTAAGCATGGGCGAAAGGCAGCGTATAATTAACACCGAAAAAGGAAGCCTCCCGGCGGGTGTCACTCCAACGCATCACCCCATTTCCATCTATATATATAATAGGTGTAGAGGATGATTTGCCCTGCACTTTGACAAAGGCAGATATCAAACAAATAAAGGTAAGGATCAACAGTCTTTTCATGCTATCAAATTTATCGGTTTATTGACAGCAACAAAAGTAATTTATTGGTCATTTCAATAAAAGCACAGATTGGACATATAAGGATAAAAATAGGACGAAATGCCCCAAAATGCCTCTACAGGTCTTCATTAAGGTACTGACGTGGCGTTTTTCCGAATTCTGCCTGAAAACATTTGGAGAAGTAAGAATGATTGGAAAAGCCTACCATGTACATCACTTCGGCAACGGTAAATTTCTTTTGTTGCAACAACATGGCCGCCTTTTTCATCCGGATCGATTTGATATATTCCACTGGAGACATTCCGGTCAGCTGTTTGATTTTCCGGTAAATCTGCTTATTGCTGATACCGGATAATTCACAAAGTGCATTTACATTCAATTCCGATTCAGAAAGATGGTCCTCAATCAGGCGGATAATGTTCGACAGAAATTTCTCATCTTGAGATTCTGCTTCGATTGGTTTAAGAACAGGCAACGATTCCAACTGCTTTTTCACCTGTGTCGCCGGAATCTCTTCTTTCTCTACGGCGATGACAGGGATATTCAGGCCAATGGAAGTTCCTTTTCCTTCGTTCGAGGTGACTCCGTTGATGTGACCGCCATGAAGTTCCGTATAAGTCTTGACCAGATAAAGTCCGATACCCGTACCTTCCTTATTGCCGGAATGTGGAGACTGGAAAAAGCGCTGGAAGATATATGGAATATCTTGTTGCGGGATTCCGCTTCCTGTATCTGAAACACAGATATCCAACAATCCCGTTTCTTCACGATAGAAAAGAGACAGACGGACGCTTCCGCCATCCGGGGTGAATTTGACGGCATTTGAAAGCAGATTATCTAAAATCACTCCAAGTTTGATGGCATCCATATCAGCATAAATCTTGGCTTTATTTGTCTCGAAATGGAATGTGATCTGTTTGTTTTCCTCATAGACAGAAAACAGGCTACGGCTGAATGACACAAGTTCGATGCGCGACAAAATCAGCAGTGAATCTTTATTATCCTCTATCCGGTTGAAGTTTAATACCTGATGAATCAATGAGTTTATTTTCATTGCATTACGTTGCACCTCCTCCAGTGTCTGTTTCTCATGCACTTCTTCTGCAACGGGGAGCAATTGACTGACAGGAGCGATAATCCGGCTAAGCGGTGTCTTTAATTCATTAGACAAATTGGTAAAGAAAGCCATTTTCTGGCGTGATTGCTCCAGAATCTTCTCTTTTTCCATCCGTTCCATTTTCAGACGGTTCTTGACACGGAAAAAGTTGATAACCCAGGCAATGAGGCTCAAGAATAAAAGAATGTAGACTATCTTTGCCCAAAGTGTGTAATACCATGGAGGGAGAATTTTAATATTCAGGATATATGGATGCTCGGAAGGAGAACCGCTCTTTTCTACTTTGCTGATTACCAGCTGATAATCCCCATAACCCAGATTACTGTACGTAATGCGATTCGTGTTGGATTGCAGGAAATTCCATTCTTTGTCCATACCTTCCAGCCGGTAGACGAATTCATGTTTTTCTTCTAGCGAGTAGGGGAGGTCTGAAAGTTCGAAAGCCAGGTTGTTCTGGTCGTATTTTAGTTCGATAGCATCGGTATAGCGGATGTTGGGAATATTCTCTCCGGTATGCGGAGACATCAGTTGATTGTTGATATATAAGGCAGTCAGTAAAATGGAGTGCTCCGGCTGATTCATGGCTTGTATTTCGGGACGGGATATGCCGAACCCGTCTGCACCTCCCAGATAGATATTTCCATCTTCCGAATCAAACATGAGACTGGTGAAACGTTTATCCGTCAGGCTTTGCTGGCGGGCATCCATTGTTCTCCGGTCGATGATCCAAAGTCCGTTAGTGGTGGAAACCCAGATATGTTCTTTTACAGAGGTCATAGACAGAATCTCGTTATTGCTGAAATTGCCGAAAGAGATACTTTGCTGACTCGAGTCTTTGGGATTGATACGCATCACTCCTCCGTGAAATCCTACCCAAAGCATGCCGTCTTCATCCCGTAAAAGGTAGTTCGGGCTCTTCTCGCCACTTAATTCATCGGCAAACAGCTTTGTCACTTGTCGCGTACGGGCATTGATTTTGTCTATCCCTTTGCTGTTGTATAACAATACCCATACATTACCTTCCGCATCAGGGACAATCTGATTAATGAACATCCCCGACAGCCCATTATGAATGGAATAATTTTGATCGGCCACATACGATCTTCCGGCAGATTGTATCAGTTTATGTTTGTCCACAACAAAGATACCTCCGAGACAGGTGGCGATCCAAAGCTTCCCGTCAGTATCTTCAAACAGGTAATAAGCCCAGTTGGTATTATAAGTTCCTGTACTGTCTACGATGTTGTAGTGTACAAATTGATGGGTATTATAGTCATAGCGGTTGATACTTCCGTCTGTGGCTATCCATAACTGCTGTTCTCTATCCTCGTAGATGTGCCGTATCCGGTTGTGGGATAACGGATGTTTTTTATCCCCCATTCTATACCAGATAGCATCGTGTTTATTGCCTGCCGGATGGGTGAACCGGATCACTCCGTTTGTACCTCCGAACCAATAGAATCCTTTGGAATCCCGGAACAGGGAATAGAACTGATTTCCGTCTCCTGTGCCTGTGATTTGAGAAATCGGTACAAATTGCAGCGCACTGTTATAGCGTGACAGGGAAATGCCATAATCTGTTCCCAGCCAGATATTATGTTCCTGATCCGAGAATATGTTCCAGATAATATTGTTGGTTAGTGACTGGATATTGCGTGAATCGTGAATGATATGCTGCAAAGGTTCTTTGTCATTCTGGTACACATAAAGCCCGTTGTCTGTACCTGCCAGCAAATTTTCATCTCCGTCCAGTGCCAGTGATTTGATGGAGTTGTTATGAAATACCTCTATCGCCTTCATCTCTCCTGTAGTGGGATTGTATTGGAAGAGATAACCTTCCATCCCGATCCAGATACATTGTCGGGCGGTATCTTCCAACAGAGAATTGACAAACAAATTGCTGCCTCCCCGGTTAACTGGCAAAAGGATGTTTTCAAATTTTCCACTTGCCTGTACATAGCGGCATAATCCGTTGTAAGTACCTATATAAATTTGATTATCTTTTGTATGAATGATGGAATAGATGGTGTTATGAGGCAATCCGGTCTGTTTGCTATCGAAATGATTCAGTTGACGACTTTTTAACTGATAAATATATAATCCGTTCAACGAACCTATCCACAATGTATCTCCCTGGAGTGCCATGGTACGGACATCCGTTGGGAAATCAGTATCCGGTTGCTCATATTTGTCTGTTCGATAGTTATAAACAAGAATCCCGTTATCTGTTCCCAGATATAAATAAGTGTTATCTGCTATAATACCGCAGTAGATACGTGTGTTAGTACGTTCTCCATACGTGAAATGCTGTTGTGTGGAATAACCGTCATAACTGAATAAACCCTTGTTGGAACCTACCCATATCAGTCCCTCGCTATCTTGCAGGAAGCAACTAATCACCGAAGCTTCGGCTCCGAGATAGATGTTGTCGAATTGCTGATAATTTACTTTTTGCCCATACACATTGCCACTGCTACAGTAGGCAAGGATGAGAAAAAGAATTGTTGTCATTCGTTCGCGCATGGTGTTAGGTTTGCAGGTTTCTAAATCTGTAATTGTTGTAAAAGTATTCCTTCTTTCCTGCAAATGTAGGAAAAATGTCGGTTACACTTGTAAATATCCCGCTCTTTTTGTTCCTTTGCTATCTATTTATAAACAGAAAACTTACGTATGAGAAAACTAATTTATTGGCTTTTATTGCCGTTGGCAGTGGCTGTGAGTGCATGTGGCGGTAAAAAAGGATCTTCAGATAATACGTCGACATTGGCGATGATAGACAGTGTGGATGCTCACGGATTGCAGCGTATGCAGACGTCTAAGAGCGAAACCGACTTTAAGTTTAAGGGGAAAGATTACCATTCCCTCGTTTCGCGTACTCCGGATGAAAATCTGCCCCATGTGACAAACGAGATGGGAGATACCTATGTCGACAATAAAATAGTGTTGCACCTGACGCGTGGTAACGAAACCGTGTTGAACAAGACCTTTACCAAGAATGATTTTTCATCGGTAGTCGATGCGAACTTCCTATCTAAGTCTATATTGGAAGGCATTGTATATGACAAGACTACTCCGCAGGGAATTGTGTATGCAGCGAGTGTTTGTTATCCGCAGACAGATTTGTATATGCCGCTTTCCATAACGATTACCGCTGATGGAAAAATGAGCATACAGAAAGTGGATATGCTTGAAGAAGATTATGACGATGAAGCACCCAATTAAGCTTGTAGGCGGGTGTTGACAGTAAAATTACACAAATGTGAAAACATTTGAGACAAAAGAAAGGCAGCCAATGAGGTTGCCTTTCGTATTTTTGCACCGTCAACAAACTTAATACCGAATAGAATGAAGAAAAACATTTTTGCTATCTGTGTGGTAGCAGTAGGATGTACGGCACTGACCGCTCAAACCCAAGATACACAAACGTTGGTTCCGCTTACGGAACGGGTAAACGTGCAGGCGGATTCGGCACGCGTCAATCAAATTATAGACGATTGCTGGGTAGCAGTAGGGACTAAAAAGCCTCATGCAATTCAACGCGACTTCACACGTATGTTCAACGGTAAGCCTTCCTATCGTTTTGAATTGAAGGAAGATGATAACACCCTGTCAGGATATGCCAAAGGGGAAACAAAAGGGCGTGCGGAATTTTCTTATTGTTATGCAACTTCCGATGATTTCAAAGGCCTGCCTGCCGATGTTTATCAGAAAGCGCAGATTACCAAAACTGTATATCATCATGGGAAAGGTATTTGTCCGCAAGGAGCTTCCCGCGACTATGAGTTTTCCGTATATATTCCTTCTTCATTGGGTAGCGATGTCTCGACAATTTTTGCCCAATGGCATGGGATGCCGGATCGTACATTGGTACAAACTCCACAGGGCGAAGTGAAGAAACTGACGATTGACGAGTTCGTTGAACTGGAAAAGACTACGATCTTTAAAAAGAATGAAGGGCACGAGAAAGTAGCCAAACTGGATAAACAAGGTAATCCGGTGAAAGACAAACAAGGAAATCCTGTATATCAGGCCGGAAAGGCCAACGGATGGCTCGTGGAACAAGGAGGCTATCCTCCATTGGCGTTCGGGTTCTCTGGCGGATGGTTCTATATCAAAGCAAATTCCGATCGTAAGTGGCTGACGGATAAAGACGACCGTTGCAACGCAAATCCCGAAAAAACACCGATTATGAAACCTGTAACATCAGACTATAAAGCATCGACCATTGCTTACAAAATGCCTTATGCCGATTTTCCGAAAGACTGCTGGATTACATTCCGCATTCATATCGACTGGACAGTCTATGGCAAAGAGGCGGAAACGATTGTAAAACCGGGTATGCTCGATGTGCAGATGGACTATCAGGAAAAGGGGAAAAAGGTTAGTAAACACATTGTAGACAATGAAAAAATCATGATTGGACGTAACGACGATGATGGTTATTACTTCAAGTTCGGTATTTACCGTGTAGGTAATAGCACTAAGCCGGTATGTTACAATCTGACAAACTATTCAGAAAGGTAATTAGTCAGAAGATAAAAAGAGAGTGATATCCGGATGTTCTTTTTGTGAGCATCCGGATATTTTTTTAGTTCTTTTACCGTTTATTTGTCAGCGCAGCAATGATATACTTTCCTGGTGCTCCAATTTTACTCCATGATGTATTTGAAAGTAGTTTCCATATCTGCGTGCCTTTTCTGCCATAATCCGATAGCCGGAGAATCGTTTGTTTCTCTTTCTGGTCAGTCACTTTATGGTTGTCCAGGCTCTCCATCAATCCTGCTATGTTGTGTGTAGCCAGATTGTAGGCATACCCCGGAATTTCAATCGAAACAACGTTGTTTTCTTCTTCTTCATGATTTAGTTTAGTTTGGTTTAGTTTAGTTTGTCGGGAAATGTCTGCATTTTCTGAACTCAACTCTTCTTGAGTCGATAAAATGTCTACATTTTCCGGGTTCGTATCCTCTTTTTGTTTCCCGTTTTTGGGTTTGCTATCTAATAAATAAGGTAATTGAGAGAAATCAATTTTCCTGCGTACCGTAGCTTCCAGCCAGACTTTTTGAATTTGTTTCGAGGTCAAAACTCCATATCGGTCGTAAGTCTCTTTATGAAAGAATCCTTTTTCCAGCAATAGTTCAACAATTTTTTCCATCGTATCCTCTTTAATTCCTCCACCAATTTTACGGATAAAAATCAGACTTTGTTCTTTTCCCCAAGAGATATAATACCCTTCTTTATAGATTTTGCAAAGTAATCTCAATACGATGTAAGAGGCTAACATTCCATATTTGGCTTCTAATAATTCCATGACTTCTTCATCGAAAAAGTTTGCAGGTGTCGGGAAATAAGGTATACCTTTGTTAATCATACTCATTATTCAATCTTTTTTATTGTAAATTACACAATCGCTTTCCATTCGAGCAGGTTTCCAATCATAAATCTTCTCCATGCATGTTGTTCTGTACTCCAATAGACGATGGACTCTTGTCTTGGCGTGTTTTGATACTCTCGATGAAAGAATTTTTCGTATCCTACCAACGTGCCTTGTTCCATGCAGAATGTGCCGTCTTGTTTATAAAAAGCTATCATGGCATTTCCATACTGCATGCGTTCTATCAATTCTATGCACTTTTGCACTATTCTTTCAGCATATTTTTCCGAGAATCCTTTTTCGGATACAATACGTTTTTTCCATACTAATTTGCAAGATGCGATCTTGCTTTTGTCGATTTTTCTTTTCATTGAAAAATAATTAAAATTAAAAATGCGTGTTTAGTGAAGCGAGAATACTCCCTGAAAGATAGTGACGCTATATGGGGGATATAGTGACGCTATCCTCTGCTTATAGTGACGCCATCTCAACCGGATAGCGTCACTATTTTTCTGGGATATAATTCTCTGTTTTTAGCCGGTTTAAAACGGCGTCAAAAGTAGAGCTTGCATTTTACCTGCACAATTATTTTTGTCAATACCTGTTTGATACTTTCTCTTTCTCCTGTCTTTCTTCCTCTTCCAACTGTTCCCGTTTGGCTCTTCTGATAACAGATAATTCTGTTTCTATACTGCTGATTTCCATTAGCTTATAACCTCCGTGCTTGGGTATGTATAGTATTTCTTTCTCATAGATATGTTCAGCTAAATCTTTGAGCTTTTTGGAGTAGTTGACATGAGCTTCTCCTTCCTCAAACTTGTGTAGGTATACCGCCAGTAAAGCTGTTGGGTCTCCGGTGAGCCCGCCTCTTTTTTCCAGTTCATCCCTACTGATGATTTCCCCTTTCTGATGTGCTCTTCCCTCTTTTTTTAGCTTTTGAGCACTGTTTTCTACTTGTGTTTTAGACTCTCTGTGAGTTGTTTTTTTACTAGCCATGATTTGCTAATTTTAATAAAGTTAATAATACTGAAAAATAAGTCTACATTTGGTAAGCGTGTGCCAGGTATGCAAAAAGATTTGTTTTTTTGCCGCTTGCCAAATGGTATATATATAAAATAACTAGTGATGCAAATGATGAACAAAAATGGATTTAGCCGGTGTGCAGAGTTCTACATCGGTCGTTTGCGGAAGGAAGGGAGGCATTCTACAGCGCATGTCTATAAGAATGCTATTTTTTCTTTTAGCAAATTTTGTGGCACGTCCCATGTGTCGTTCAGACAGGTCACCCGCGAGCGTTTACGACGTTACGGGCAGTATCTTTATGAGTGTGGTTTGAAGCCTAATACGATTTCTACGTATATGCGTATGCTTCGTTGTATTTATAATCGAGGAGTGGAAGCAGGTAGTGCACCTTATGTGCCTCGGTTGTTTCATGATGTTTATACGGGAGTAGATGTTCGCCAAAAGAAAGCTTTGCCTATCGGTGAATTACGTAGACTTCTGTATGAGGATCCCAAATCGGAGCGTTTGCGTCGTACGCAGGCTATTGCTGCCCTGATGTTTCAATTCTGTGGAATGTCATTCGCGGATTTAGCTCATCTGGAGAAATCAGCTTTAGATCAGAATGTGTTGCGATATAACCGTATCAAGACTAAAACTCCGATGAGTGTGGAAATACTTGATACTGCAAAGGAAATGATTAACCGGCTTCGTAGTAACCAGAATTCTCATCCTGATTCTCCGGATTATCTGTTTGATATTCTTCGTAGTGATAAGAAACGGACGGATGAAAGGGCTTATCGGGAATACCAGTCTGCCCTTCGTCGATTCAACAACCGTTTAAAGGACTTAGCGAGAGCTTTACGTTTGAAGTCTCCTGTCACTTCTTACACACTTCGCCATTCTTGGGCAACGACAGCGAAGTATCGGGGAGTATCGATTGAAATGATTAGTGAATCATTGGGACACAAATCTATAAAAACTACACAAATCTATTTGAAAGGCTTCGGGCTTAAAGAACGTACAGAGGTAAATAAAGGGAATTTATCTTACGTAAGAAACTGCTATATTAGTAACTGATTTGTATTTAAAGTATTGATAATTAGAAGTAAAGTATGTGTGTTACTTCTTAGGTAACGGATTTAAATTTGACGCAAAGATAGACAAAAACACAAATAGAAAACAAATATTCCTCCACTTTTTTTCGTTTTATCTGAAACATAGGGCAAAAAACTATCCGAACATGAAATAATTTTATTTTCATGCTCTATGCTTTTTATTGCCTGATCTCAACTTTTTCCTGTTGAGTATTAGGCTTTTCCATATTTTACGCCTTTGTCATGTGTGTGATTTCTATTTTTCCAGTAGTGTATGTTTCGTGTATGTATTGTCCGTTACCTAAGAAGTAACGGATAAACATGGGGTAAAAAAACATGATTTTAACGAAACCAAAATCAATTAGTGCTGGGCCTAGCAATGGGACAGGGGAAGGCGTAGCACACTCAAAACGCTGGTATGTAGCACTCGTTCGAATGCACCACGAGAAGAAAGTAGCCGAGCGTTTAGACAAAATGGGAATCGAAAATTTCGTTCCCGTTCAGCAGGAAATTCATCAATGGAGTGACCGTCGTAAGATGGTTGAATCCGTTCTTCTTCCAATGATGGTATTTGTTCATGCTGATCCTTCTGAACGTAAAGAGGTCTTAACCTTTTCTACAGTGAGCCGTTATATGGTGATGCGTGGAGAAAGCTCTCCGGCAGTGATTCCTGATGAACAAATGGCTCGTTTCCGTTTTATGCTTGACTATTCAGAAGACGCTATTTGTATGAACAGCTCTCCTTTGGCACGTGGCGAAAAAGTTCGTGTGGTGAAAGGACCTTTGACCGGACTGGTTGGTGAACTGGTCAATGTCGATGGTAAAAGTAAAATTGCAGTCCGGTTGAATATGCTCGGTTGTGCCTGTGTAGATATGCCTATTGGATATGTTGAATCTGCAGACATTCATGTGGGCTAATTTTTCAAATTTGAATTGATCGATGAAAATACAAACGCTTTTTCGTACTTTTCTTATATTCTTTGTGCTGGGAGTTTTTTCTCCCTTAATGGCTCAAAATATGAGTGACTTCCAAGTTCTTGAATATGTAAAGGATGGCATCCGCCAGGGTAAAGAACAGAAACAACTAGCTTCTGAACTGGCACGTAGAGGTGTGACCAAAGAACAGGCAACTCGTGTGAAGCAACTATATGAACAACAAAACAATGTCAATGCTTCCAATGCAACGGGTACCGATGTCAATGAATCACGACTTCGTGAGGAAATGAAAGAAAACACTTCCGATATGCTGGAAGACCACCCGAGCACTCAAGACCTCGCACGTGGCAATCAGGTTTTCGGACGAAATATCTTCAACACCCGTAACCTGACTTTTGAACCCAGCGTCAACATCGCCACTCCCTTGAACTATCGTCTGGGTCCCGGTGATGAAGTGATTATTGATATCTGGGGAGCCAGCCAGAATACTATCCGCCAACAGATTTCTCCTGACGGCACGATCAACATTCAGAAAATAGGTCCTGTCAACCTGAACGGACTAACTATTGCTGAAGCCAATGACTATCTCAAAAAAACATTAAACAAGATATATAATGGTCTTAATAATG